>NZ_JAKWFH010000024.1:0-109392 GCF_029522185.1 Burkholderia sp. IO2
TTCATAAACCTGACTTACTTTAGTGTGAGACTCTTGATACTTTTGCTATCTGATCCGAGGATCAGCTCGCTGTCATCAAGCGCCCACACTTATCGGCTGTTAATTTTTAAAGAGCATGTCTGCGAGGAATCTTGAACCCCTCAGCAGCGCTGCGTTCTCAGCAGCAGAGAAGCGAGATTATGAACCGTGTTTCGCAGTTCGTCAACAACTTTCTGAACGACTTCGTTGCGACTGCGGGGCTCAACTTCCGTACCGCCGAGGCTCGCTACCTTCCGAACTCCAACGGCACTGCTTCCCTTCCTTCCACGCCGTGTTTCCGTTAGCGCGAAAGAGGCGTGATTCTATGCAGCTCACGGCGATCGCGCAAGGGGCTTGAAGCAACTTTTTTACGAGCGCCGCATTTCGGCCGTCCGGCCATGCCTGGGCACGAGGCCGCTTATGGTGCAAAGAACGGACTAGAATGTGAGGTTCTTCGCCTCTTTCTATATACGTCTTTAATATGCGCCAGCGAATCGCCAAACGCCTCCCCCCCGATGCCGACAAACTGGTCGGTCTGTCGCTTGCGCTCTTCGCGTCGGGCAGCCGCATCGAGGATCGCTTCTGGGAAGCGAAGCTCGACGCGCTGCTCGCCAAGATCGTCCGCAACGGCAATCAGACCACGCTCGACGCCGCGCTCGACCATCTTCAGCAGAATCATCCCGACGCCTACGGCGCGCTCGCCGACATGGCCGAGACACACAGCGAGTCGATGGTGATCGACCACGACGGCCAACCGTACGATGCGCTGCTGGTCGCCGTCCCGGTGCTCGCCTGGACGCGCTACATGATTCCGTCGGGCCCGCTGAAGGGCGACGTTGCCGACGCGCTGCGCACGCACCTGCAGGCGCACGTGCTCGCAAACGGCACCCTCGTCGGACTTGCTCCCTTCCTCTACAGCATCGACCAGCTGCCGCGGCACCACGTGGAAACCTACCGGCTGGCCCAGCAGCTCGCGCATGCGGCGATCGGTCAGCACACCCCGAAGCTGAGCTTCGGCGACCTGCCGGAAACCTCGCCGATCCTGGCCGATCCGCGCTTCCTGCTGGCGGTCGTCGCCGCGCCGACCGGCGCGGCGCTGTTCCGTTGGCAGGAAGAAGAAAACGGCAGCCGTATCGAGCGCGGCCAGTGCCTCGAACAGTGGACGGCACAGGGCGGCCCGAACCTGTCGATCGCGCTGCCCGGCTGCGAGTTCGAATGCCTGCTTCCGGACGCGTACTACTCGGCCTGTCGCGATGCGGACGAACGCGTGCGTCCACACACCGTCCGAACGGCCATTCGTTATCTATTCGACACACTTGGTGCAGCGCCGCAGGAGTTGCGCGCGGTGGTCGCCGGCTTCGGCGAACGCCGTATCGACGAGTATCGGGTCGGCTTCACGCGGCGTGCCAGCAACGATGTGATCTACGGCGTCGTGTGGCCGCTCTACGGCCGTGAAAACGGCGACGTTTCGATCGACAGCGCGACGCTCGAAGGCGAAGCGCCGATCGAAGGGCCGCTCGAGGAAATCGTAAGCCTGCTGAAGGAATGCGGCGTAACCGACGTCCGCCGGCACGCGGGCCGCTTCGAACCCGAATACTGCGACGACTGCGGTGTGCCGCTGTACGCCGATCCGCTCGGCGAAATCGTCCATGCGGAAATGCCGGAAGACGCGTCGCCCGCGCAGCCGCATTTCCACTGACTCGCCCCCGCAGGCCCTGCAGCCTGCCCCGCCAAAAGCCGCTTCCGGTGCCTGCCGAAGCGGCTTTTTTTCTTGTCCGATGTTCTGTCGCCCAAAATTTCGAACTTTTCCTAAGCCTTTCAGCCAAGCAGACATCGTGTAAGGTCTTTGTCATTATCGGGGCCAGCTTATATCCCCCCCGACAGCAGTCAATGACTCACCTTATGGAGATTGAATATGCGATTCTTGGTGCTTAACTCAGACGCCGAACGGCGTGACGGACTGAAGGCCCTGTTGCGGCAGATCGACCGGCACGCCAGCATCAACGATGCGCCTGACGGTTTCCAGGCGCGCCGGCTGCTGCGCACCCAGCGTTTCGACCTCCTCGCGATCGACTGGCTCGACGTGGGCCGGCTCAGCGAGCTTCAGGCGCTCGGCAACGCGTGCTCGCCGACACCGGTCGCCGTCCTGGTCGACGAGATCTCGCCCGAAGCCATCCAGCGTTTCTTCAACTACGGCGTCGCGGGCGTGATCCCGCATTCCACGCGGCCGCACCTCATCGTGCGCGCGCTGGAGATCGTCCTGCTGGGCGGGCACTACATTCCGCCGATCGCCCTCAGCCTGCTACCGTCCACGGCGACGGCGCGCCACGATGCCCATTTCCAGACGCTCGCCGGCTCGCTGCCCCGCCGCCCGCCGAGCGGCCTCCTGTCGCCGCGACAAGCGCAGATCATGCGGTTCGTCCACATGGGCAGCACGAACAAGATGATCGCGCGTACGCTCGGCATCAGCGAAGGCACCGTGAAGATCCACCTCGCGAGCATCTTCCAGCAGCTTGGCGCCGCAAACCGCGCCGCCGCGGTCGCGATCTACAACGGCTGGCTGTCGCCCCATCTCGAGGTGCTGCTGGCGAACCGCAACCGCGCCCGCAAGCCGGCCATCGGCGAACACGGCCCGGTTCCGCTGCGGACACAACGGCATGACCGTCCGTACCCGTTGCCTACCGCGAATGCCGGCACGCACGATCTGCCGCTCGCCGCCGAGCCACCGGCACGGTTCCGGCGCGGACGCTAGGCAAACAGTCTCGATATTGCGACGGTCGCGCATGCGCCGGCTCCCACCTTTGATGCTCAACGAGTAATATGGACGCATGGGTTTTCTTTTCACACCGCTTCCGCTCTGGGTTGGCATCGGTGGCTGGATCGCCGCCGTGGCCCTGCTCGCGCTCGCGATCTGGAATCGCCCGTTCGTACGCCTGCAAGACGCCACGCTTCAGCACGTGTGGCTCGCACTCGTCACTGCGATCACGGTCCTGTGGGCTTCGAACGCATGGCTCGAAGACGGCATCGTCATGCATCTGCTTGGCGCAACGCTGCTCGTCACGCTGTTCGACTGGACGCTCGCCCTGGTTGCGATGGGCGCCGTCACGGCGATTGCCGCGGTCATCTTCGACGCGCCGTGGCAAGGCATCGGCCTGACCTATCTGATCTACGGTGCGCTGCCTGTCGCCGTGTCGGCGTTGCTGCAACGCGCCGCGCTCGCGTGGCTGCCGCACAACCTCGCATCGTTCATCACGGGGCAGGGCTTCCTGTCGCCGGCCATCGCGATCGTCGCGGTCGCCGCTGCGGCGGCCGGTGTCCAGCTCGCGCTTGCCGACGGCGTGCCCGTCGTGATTCCGGCCGGCTATCTGCTGAACACCGCGCTGCTCGCGCTCGGCGAAGCGTGGTTCACCGGCATGGCGACGGCACTCATCGCCGTCTATCGCCCCGCGTGGGTCACGACCTTCGACGTCCGGCGCTACCGCCTCGGCGGCCCGCGCGCCTGACTTTCCCCTCCGGACCAGCTCGGCGCACACATGTGCCGGCGGCACCGTCCACGACGCGCGCCGAATACGCCACCTACTGCCGCACAACTTTTTTACGCTAAGATTGAACTCCTGTTCTTCATCGGGCATCTATACGTGCCCGATGTCTCCTTCGCTCCTCACCAATAACCAGATGGACAGCTCACCTGCCTCGCTCCGGATTTTCCGGGCGCTCGGCAAGCTGGCAGCCTGTATCGCGGGCCTGTCGCTTGCGCTTCCCGCTCCGGTATTCGCCGACCTGCTCGACCAGCGCTCCGAACTGATCAACAAATTCGTCAACGAGATGCATGCCGATCCGCTCGCCGCCGATTGTGCGGCGCACGGCAGCTTCATCGCCAGTACGTCGACCGCGTTCGACCGCGTCGAGTTCGCGCCGAACGCATTCGACAGCGGCAATGCGACCATCACGCCGTGGAACGACTCGTTCGACCAGGGCAAGCAGCGCGTGAAGGTCGACAACATCGTCACCGTCGACGGGCTCGGCATCCACAGCAACGGCAGCGATCCGACGCCGCTGAAATTCCGTTGCGGCTATGTCGGCCAGCAAATGCTCGCGTTCAGCTGGAACGACCCGGTCCCGCCGCTGAAGCCGCGCGTCGAACGCTCGTCGTCTTCGACGAAGAAGTTCAAGGGCAAGTCGCACCGCGGCAAAGCCAAGGCGAAGGCATCGAGCCGCACCGGCAGCAAGAAGGCCGTCGCGACGAAGAAATCCAGCGGCCAGAAGAAGGCCGTGAAGAAAAAAACCGCGAAGAAGTCCTGATACGACGGAGCGGCAACGACAGCGGCAAAAAAGCCGGCGCATCACGAGATGCGCCGGCTTTTTTCATGCGACGACGAACGGCTGCGCTTACGCGAACGTGTCGACGTGCACCAGGATCGCAGCCAGCATCGCCGCGCCGAGCGCCGCGCTGCGCTCGCCGTTCCAGCCGACGCGCTCGTCGGGCAGGTTCGCGTTGTCCTTGAACGGCATTTCGAGCGTCAACGACAGGCAGCCGAACTGATGGCCGATGTACTTCGACGCGAGCTTCAGCGCATCTTCCTTGTACTTGCTCGCCGCGTAGCCATGCTCGGTCTGGAAGTCGGGGCTGGCGACCTTGAACGCGTCGATGAACGCGGCCTGCTCCTTGCCCTGCTGCTCGGTAAAGCTCGGCAGCATCTCCGAGCCGGCGACGAACACGTACGGCAGATCCTCGTCGCCGTGAATGTCGAAGAACATGTCGCAGCCGATCGCGTGGATCGCATCGCGCACGGCCAGCACTTCGGGGCTGCGCTCGGCATCGGGCGCCATCCACTCGCGGTTCAGGTTCGCGCCGGCCGCATTGGTGCGCAGGTTGCCGTGCACGCTGCCGTCCGGATTCATGTTCGGGACGATGTAGAACGTCACGCGATCGTAGAGCTTGCGCGCCACCGGATCGCCGGCCCAGTCGCCCCATCCCGCCAGCCGCTTGACCAGGCCTTCGACGAACCACTCGGCCATCGACTCGCCCGGATGCTGGCGCGCGATGATCCATACCTTCTTCTTCGGCGCATCGTCGGTTTCCGGCGTGCCGAGCGTCAGCAGCGACATCGGACGGCCTTCGACCGTGCGGCCGAGCTCGACGATGCTCGCCTGCGGCAACTGCTGGACCGCGCCGAGAAACGCCGCGTGACGCTCTTCCGAGTACGGTTCGAAATACGCGTAGTAGATGCTGTCGAACTCGGGTGTATGGTCGATGGTCATCGTCTTGCCGTCGAACGTCGTCGGCACGCGGAACCAGTCGACCCGGTCGTAGCTCGCCACCGCGTGATAGTTGCGCCAGCCCGACGGGTATGCGCATTCGGCTGCGTTCTCGAACGTCATCACGCACCGCTCGCCACGCGCGCCCGTCAAGCGGTAGTAAAACCATTGCGCGAACTCCGACCGATTGTCGCCGCGCACGCGCAGCCGGATCGCGTCGGGGCGCTCGCACGACACGACGTCGATGGCGCCTGCGTCGAAATTACTGGTGATCGAAAGGGTCATCTGTCTCTCTCCGTTATCGACCGGCGTTAGCGCTTTAGCGCTTACGCCGGCCCCATGCAAAGCGGTTGACCGAAGCACGCGGCGTACCGCCTGTCCGGCCTCATGCAGGCGCCGGCCGTCTCGTGAACGGCCGGCAGGGTCACTCGCCGATGCGCCGGCGATATACGTAAGTCGAATCGTTCGACGCCGCCGCATCGAACGCATAGCCTTCGGTCGCGAATGCCTTCAGCGCCTTCGGGTCGGTGATACGGTTCTCGACGACAAAACGCGCCATCAGGCCGCGCGCGCGTTTCGCATGAAAGCTGATGATCTTGTAGCGGCCGCCCTTCCAGTCCTCGAATACCGGCGTGATGACCGGTGCGGCCAGCAGCTTCGGCTTGACCGACTTGAAGTATTCGGTCGACGCGCAGTTGACCAGCACGCGTGCGGCGCCGCTGCGCGTCTCCAGCTGCTCGTTCAGCGCCCGCGTGATGCGGTCGCCCCAGAACGCATACAGATCCTTGCCGCGTGCGTTCGCGAACCGCGTACCCATCTCGAGCCGGTACGGCTGCAGCAGGTCGAGCGGACGCAGCAGCCCGTACAGGCCCGACAGCACGCGCACGTGCTGCTGCGCATAGTCGAGATCGGTGGACGACAGCGATTTTGCGTCGAAACCCTCGTAGACGTCACCGTTGAACGCCAGCACGGCCTGCTTCGCGTTGGCCGGCGTGAAGGTCGGCGACCAGTCGGCGTAGCGCTGGAAATTCAGGCGCGCGAGCGGATCGGAGATATCCATCAGCGTCGCGATGTCCTGCGGCGACAGCTTGCGCAGGCCGCGGATCAGTTCCGACGCGTCGTCGACGAATGCAGGCAACGTGTAAGACGGGACGTGCGCGGGCGTATCGTAGTCGAGGGATTTGGCGGGAGAGAGAACGATTATCATAGAGGCTCGCTGGCACGCCGTGCCTTGCGGTCAGACGAAAACCACCGATTGTAACGAATGAGCCGCTCTCTCGCCCCGCATGCCGCGCACCGCGTCGTGCTCGACTCGAACGTCTGGATCGACATCCTCGTATTCGACGACCCCGCTACGCGCCCGATCCGCGCCGCGCTGGAATGCGGCACGCTGGCCGCCGTGATCGACGGCCGCTGCCTGACCGAGCTCGAATACGTGCTCGACTATCCGCAGTTCCAGTCGCGCGCGATCGACAAGGCGGCCGCGCTCGCGACCGTCGCCCGTCTCGCGAACCTCGTCGAACCGCCGCCCGTCGACGCCGGCGCGCCGCCGCTGCCGAAGTGCAAGGACCGCGACGACCAGAAATTTCTCGAGCTTGCCCGCGCCGCGCAGGCCGACTGGCTCGTGTCGAAGGACCGCGCGCTGCTGAAGCTCGCGAAACGCACCGCACGCGACTTCGGTTTCCGGATCGCGCAGCCCGCTCCCTTTACCGAGGCCTGCGCGCTCGACGCGACGCCGGCCGCCCCGACCACGCCAGCCTGACGCACACGGCCCCACCCGATTTCGACCGTATCGATGAACGCTCCTTCAGATATGCCAACGACGCCCGTTTTCCCCTCGCGCCTGCCGAACGTCGGCACGACGATCTTCACGGTCATGAGCGCGCTTGCCGCCGAAAAAGGGGCGGTGAACCTCGGCCAGGGTTTCCCGGATTTCGATTGCGATCCGCGCATCGTCGATGCGGTCTCGGCCGCGATGCGCAACGGGCACAACCAGTATCCGCCGATGGCCGGCGTCGCGCCGCTGCGCGACGCGATCGCCGACAAGATCGCGCAGGTGTACGGCCGGCGCTACGATCCGGCCAGCGAAATCACCGTGACGGCCGGCGCGACGCAGGCGCTGCTGACGGCGATCCTGTGCGCGGTGCATCCGGGCGACGAAGTGATCGTCGTCGAGCCGACCTACGACAGCTACCTGCCGTCGATCGAGCTCGCGGGCGGCAAGCCGGTGTTCGTCACGCTGGAGGCGCCCGACTATGCGATCCCGTTCGACCGCCTCGCGGCCGCGATCACGCCGAAAACGCGGATGATCCTGATCAACACGCCGCACAACCCGACGGGCACCGTGTGGCGCGAGGCCGACATGCGCAAGCTCGAGGACATCGTGCGCGGCACCAACGTGCTGATCCTGTCCGACGAGGTGTACGAACACATGGTCTACGACGGCGCGCGCCACGAGAGCGTCGCGCGCTACCCGGAACTCGCCGCGCGCAGCTTCATCGTGTCGAGCTTCGGCAAGACCTATCACGTGACGGGCTGGAAGGTCGGTTACGTCGCGGCGCCTGCCGCGCTGACCGCGGAATTCCGCAAGGTCCACCAGTTCAACGTGTTCACGGTGAACACGCCGATGCAGATCGGGCTCGCCGACTACCTGCGCGACCCGGCGCCGTACCTGTCGCTCGCGGGCTTCTATCAGCACAAGCGCGATTTCTTCCGGGCCGGCCTCGAACGCACGCGCTTCAAGCTGCTGCCGTGCACGGGCACGTACTTTCAGTGCGTCGACTACTCGGCGATCAGCGACCTGCCCGAAGCGGAATTTTCGAAGTGGCTCACGTCGGAGATCGGCGTGGCCGCCATTCCGGTGTCGGCGTTCTATCACGAGCCGCACGAATCGGGCGTCGTCCGCTTCTGCTTCGCGAAGCAGGAAAGCACGCTCGCCTCCGCGCTCGAACGGCTCGCCCGCCTGTAAGACCGCCACGGGCGGCCGCACGCCGCCCGTCAGAAACGCTTACGAACGCACGACGTTCGCCGCTTCGATATACGCCTTGCGCTCGGCTGCCACGCGTTGCGCGGCCGGGCGCTCACCCACCGTCTTCGCGTGCGCCTTCCAGTCGATGCCTGCATCGAGCAGGAAGTCGCGGCCGAATATGGCCTTCGTCGCCATGCCGATGACCGGCAGATGGACCCACGCCGCAATGTCCGCGAGGCCGAACGATTCGCCGAGCACATACGGCGAAAACCGCGTCATCTGCTTGAAGGCATCGATCGCGCGCGGCAGACGCTTCTCGACGTGCGCCTTCATCCCGTCGCTGACCTTGCCGCCGAAAAACGCTTCCGTATAGACCTCGCGCGCCATCCATTCGAGATACAGCTCAAGCGTCTCGACCAGTTCGCGCACCTTCGCGGCCGCGAACGGGCTTGCGGGCAAAATACCTTTTTCGGGATAGCGCGCCGCCAGGTATTCGACGATCACCTGCGACTCGAACAGCGCGCCCTCTTCGGTCTTCAGGAACGGAATCTTGCCGAGCGGCGAATCGGCAAGCTGCGCCGGATCGCTGATCGGCAAACCGCACACCGACTCCTCGAACGGAATGTCGTGCTCGAGCAGGACGAACTTCACCTTGTTGTAGTAGTTGGACAACGGGATACCGCACAGCTGTAGCATCGGAGTCTCCTTCCTGGCTGAAGCGCGGCCGCCTCGACGCCGGCCGCATCGGGATTCATCGCGCTGAAAAGCACGTTCGTGCTAGTCTAAAGCAAGTTTTGCGTTCGTCACGACAACATTACCGCCGCTGCGGCGACGGCGCCGCCTGTCCACGCGACACACGCGGCGTCACAGCCGCGCCATCCGATGGAGACACGCTCCCATGAGTGCTGAACTGCTGGCCTCGCGTCCGCCCGAGAGCGAAGCGACGCTCGTCCTCACACTGTCCAATCCCGGCGCGCGCAACGCGCTGCATCCCGACATGTACGCGGCCGGCATCGAAGCGCTCGCCACCGCCGAGCGCGATCCGGCGATTCGCGCCGTCGTGCTGACAGGTGCCGACCGCTTCTTCTGCGCAGGCGGCAACCTGAACCGGCTGCTCGAGAATCGCTCGAAGGAGCCGTCCTTTCAGGCCGACAGCATCGATCAGCTCGCGGCATGGGTAACGGCGATCCGCGCAGCCACGAAGCCGGTGATCGCAGCCGTCGAAGGCGCCGCGGCCGGCGCGGGCTTCTCGCTCGCGCTCGCGTGCGACCTGATCGTCGCCGCACATGATGCGAAATTCGTGATGTCGTATGCGCGCGTCGGCCTGACGCCCGACGGCGGCGGCTCGTGGTTTCTCGCCCGTGCGTTGCCGCGCGCGATCGCGGCCGAGATCCTGTTCGAAGGCAAGCCGGTTGCCGCCGAACGCCTGCATGCGCTCGGCGTCGTCAACCGGCTCGCCACGCCCGGCACGGCACTGAGTGACGCACTGGCATGGGCCGACACGCTCGCCGGCATCTCGCCGAATGCGCTCACGCGCATCAAGTCGTTGCTCGACGACGCGACCGCGCAACCGCTGGACGCGCACCTCGGCACCGAGCGCGATCATTTCGTCGCGTCGCTGCATCATGCGGACGGGCTCGAAGGCATCACCGCCTTTCTCGAGAAGCGCCCGCCGCGCTACAAGCGCTGATCCGCCGCGTCGGCCTTCGAACCGACGCCACGCCGCCGCGTCCCTCCGATGCGCATGTCGCCGTCGCACGCAATGCCGACGGCGATCTCCCGCCCGGCCTTGCCTGCCCGTCGGCACACGCGTTTGCGTCGCCAGCAGCCCGTGTCGATCCATGCTCTAATGACCGCCTGTCGCGGCGCCGCCGGCGCCGTTTTCGCGCAAGCCTCACAGGAGTTGACGATGATCGACGTCTATAGCTGGGCGACCCCGAATGGCCACAAGGTGCACATCATGCTCGAGGAAACGGGCCTCGCATATCGTGCCCATCCGATCGATATCGGCGCGGGCGACCAGTTCGAGCCCGCGTTCCTGAAGATCAGCCCGAACAACAAGATCCCCGCGATCGTCGATCCGGACGGCCCCGGCGGCCAACCGATCTCGCTGTTCGAATCGGGCGCGATCCTGATCTACCTCGCGGAGAAGACCGGCAAGTTCCTGCCGACCGATCCGGCCGCACGCTATGCGACGCTCGAGTGGCTGATGTTCCAGATGGGCGGTGTCGGCCCGATGCTCGGGCAGGCGCACCACTTCCGCCTGTATGCGCCGGAGAAGATCGAGTATGCGGTCAACCGCTACACGAACGAAGCGAAACGCCTGTACAACGTGATGGAAAAGCGCCTCGGCGAATCCGAGTATCTCGCGGGCGACACGTACACGATCGCGGACATTGCGACGTTCCCGTGGACACGTTCGTGGCAGAACCAGGGCATCGTGCTCGACGCCTTGCCGAACGTGAAGCGCTGGCACGAGGCGATCGCCGCGCGACCGGCCGTGCAGCGCGGCGTCGAGGTGCTCGCGTCGATGCGCAAGCCGCTGCAGGACGACAAGGCGCGCGAGGTGCTGTTCGGCGCGACGCAATACGCGAAGCACTGACCCGCACGCGGCGGGCGGAGCGGCATCCGTGCATGCCGCTCCGTGCCTCAGAAGTAATGCAGCGTGATGAACTCCGCCGCGCACACCGGCAGCGGCGCGTCGGGGCGCTCGACCTGCACCGATACGGACCACGTCACCTGAATGCCGCCACGCGCAGCGTCGGCGGTTTCCTTCACCGCGAACAGCGCACGCACGCGCGCACCGACCGGCACCGGCTTCAAAAACCGCACGCGGTTCAGCCCGTAGTTCACGCCCATCTTCTGCTCGAAGCGCATCGCGTCGGTCATCAACGCGGGAATCAGCGACAGCGTCAGGAACCCGTGCGCGATCGGTCCGCCGAACGGCGACTCGCGCCGCGCGCGCTCGGGGTCGACGTGAATCCATTGATGGTCGCCGGTCGCGTCGGCGAAACCGTCGACGCGCGGCTGGTCGATCTCGATCCAGCCGCTCGCGAGCGGCTCCGCGCCGACCCGCGCCTGCAGCGCCTGCGCCGATGCGATCAGCGGCAAGGTCACGTCGGTCATATCTTCGCGCCTCCCGGATGGCGCAGCCCGAAAATCACCTTGGTGTGCACGGTGATCACCGTCTCGCCGGCTTCGTTCACGCCGACCCATTCCGTCGATACGATGCCGCGATCGGGCTTGCTCTCCGACACGCGCTTGTCGTGCACCTTCTGGTACATCGTGATCGTGTCGCCGGCGCGCACCGGCTTCAGCCAGCGAATCGAATCGATGCCGGGCGAGCCCATGCTGGTCGAATCCGGTCCGAGCTTCTGGATCAGCAGGCTCATGAACACCGAGCACGTATGCCAACCGCTCGCGACGAGGCCGCCGAAATGCGACGCCTTCCCCGCTTCCTCGTCGAGATGGAACGGCTGCGGATCGTAGCGCTTCGCGAACGCCTTGATGTCGTCAGGCTCGAACGTATAGCGGCCCACTTCGGTGGTACTGCCGACCACCAGATCTTCGTAACTGATGCCCACTGATAAGTCTCCTTGTCTCGCGCGCTCGCGCGTCGCCATCATGCTACGTCGGTCTGCGCGAAATCGGGCAGCGCCGCGATGCGGGCGAGGTGATGATCGGTATCGCCGAGTGTCGTCTCGATGATCGACAGCCGTTTGAACAGGTGCGCGGCGGCCACCTCGTTGGTCACGCCCATGCCGCCGTGCAGCTGGACCGCCTGCTGGCCGACGAAGCGTGCGGCCGACCCGACCCGCGCCTTCGCGGCCGACACGGCCTTGCGCCGCGCATCGGCGTCGCCGTTCGCGTAGCGCACCGCCGCGAGATAGGTCAGCGAACGCGCCTGCTCGGCATGGATCAGCATGTCGACCATTCGGTGCTGCAGCGCCTGAAAACGCGCGATCGGCACGCCGAACTGCTCGCGCGTCTTCGTGTATTCGACCGTCGCGCGATTGAGTTCGTCGAGCGCGCCGACCGCTTCCGCGCACAGCAGGAAAGTCGCGTAATCGGCAATCTGCTCGAGTGCCGCCGCGTCGCGCGCGCCACCCGTCAGCAATCGGGCCGGCGTGTCGTCGAAGGAGATCGTCGCGGCACGCTGGCCATCGATGGTCCGGTAGTCGACCACCTTCGCGTTCGCTGCATCGTGTTCGACGACAAAGAGGCCGATGCCGCCGCCGTCGACCCGCGCAGGCACGATCCACGCATGCGCCTGGGCGCCGTGCTGAACCACCGACTTCGCGCCGGTCAGCCGGTACGTGCCGCCCTGCTCGCGCGCATGCGTGTCGAGTGCGTACAGGTCGTAGCGCGCTCGCGGTTCGTGGAACGCGACCGCCACGCGCTTGTGCCCCTGCGCGACCGCCTCCAGCAACGCGGCATCTTCGCCTGCGCCGGAGCCGGCGATCCGCAACGCCTCGACGCCGACTGCCGTGGCCCAGTACGGCTCGATCACGAGTGCGCGGCCGAGCTCCTGCATCACGACCAGCATGTCGACCGGGCCGCCGCCGAAGCCGCCCTGCGCGTCCGGCACGGGCAACGCGGTCAACCCGAGTTCGGTGAATGCGCTCCATTGCGCGTCCGATACGCCGGCATCGCTGCGCACGATCGCCTGGCGCGCTTCGAAGCCGTATTGCTCGCCGAGATACCGGCGCAGCGCGTCGGCGAACTGCTGCTGCTCATCGGTAAAGCTGAAATCCATGGTTGTCTCCGTTCCCTGATCACAGCCCCAGAATCATCTGCGCGATGATGTTCTTCTGGATCTCGTTCGAACCGCCGTAGATCGACGTCTTCCGGTAATTGAAGTAGTACGCGGCGAGCGGCGCCGCATCGTCGTCGCCCGCGATGCTGTGCTCGCGCTCGCCGTCGAGGAACGGCACGTCGAACGGTGCGGCCAGCGGACCGATCGCCTCGACCATCAGCTCGGTGAGCGCCTGCTGCACCTCGGTGCCCTTGATCTTCAGCATCGACGCTTCGGGGCCGGGCCCCTTGCCGCTCGTCTCGCGGCTGACGACGCGCAGCACCGTCACCTCGAGCGCCATCAGCTCGACTTCGAGCGCCGCGACCTTCGCAGCGAACACGGGATCGGCGAGCAACGGCTTGCCGTTCTTGCGCTGGTTCGATGCGACACGCTTCAGGAACGCGAGCTCCCGCTTCGACGCGCCAACGCGCGCGATGCCGGTGCGCTCGTGGCCGAGCAGGTATTTCGCGTAGGTCCAGCCGCGGTTCTCGTCGCCGACGAGGTTCTCGACCGGCACCTTCACGTCCTCGAAGAACACCTCGTTGACCTCGTGGTCTTCGTCGAGCATCACGATCGGACGCACCGTGATGCCGGGCGTCTTCATGTCGATCAGCAGGAACGAGATACCCTCCTGCTTCTTCGCGGCCGGATCGGTACGCACGAGGCAGAACATCATGTCGGCGTACTGGCCGAGCGTGGTCCAGGTCTTCTGGCCGTTGACGACGTAGTGATCGCCGTGGCGCTCGGCGCGCGTGCGCAGCGACGCGAGGTCGGATCCGGAGCCCGGCTCCGAGTAACCCTGACACCACCAGTCCGAGCCGTCGAGAATACGCGGCAGATAGTGGCGCTTCTGCGCTTCGCTGCCGTATTTCATCAAAACCGGCGCGACCATCGACACCCCGAACGGCAGCACGGTCGGCGCACCGATCCGCGCGCATTCCTCGTCCCAGATGTGTCGCTGCGTCGCGTTCCAGCCCGGGCCGCCATATTCGACCGGCCACGCGGGCGCGGACCAGCCGCGCTGGCCGAGAATCCGGTGCCAGCTCGCGAAATCCTCGCGGTCGAGTCGTTTGTGATCGAGTACCTTGGCGCGCAGAGCATGAGGCAGGTGGGCCTCGAGCCAGGCGCGGACGTCAACGCGGAACGCGTCGTCGGCGGGGGAATAGTCCAGATCCATGCGCAGTGTCTCCTGACCGCGGCCGTCCGGCCCGGCCAGGACTCACTGCATACGTCATTGCAGCGGTTCTTTCAGCGCGGCAGGAATCGGCAGCGGCATCACGTCGATGCCTTCTTCGACCAAGGATTGCGCGTCTTCCGGCGTCGTGACGCCACGAATGCTGCGTGCGGGCGCCTCGTTGTAATGGATGCGCCGCGCTTCCTCGGCGAAGCGCTCGCCCACGTTCTCGGTCTTCTCCAGCACCTCGCGCAGCGCGCGCATCACCTGCGCCTGCAGCGCACGCGGATCGGCCGGCCGGGCCTGCGTCGCCCCCGACAGATTCAGGCGCGGCGCCGACGGCAGACGGTTGACCTCGGTCGTCCCGCACACCGGACATTCGACCAGCTTGCGGGACAACTGCGCTTCGAATTCATCGGCGGAAGCGAACCAGCCTTCGAACCGATGACCGTGCGGACACTGTAAATCGAGGACCTTCATGCTGAATCAGGGCGTGTGACGAGTGTAGCGCAAAAAGCGATTTTGTGAACGATCGTGCTAAATCCCGATCGCGCGGCACGGGTGCGCCGCGTCACCAGATTGTAACGCGGTGCCCCGCTCGCCGCTGACGCTGCACTCAGGGCGTGACGACCGGGCCGAGCGGCCACGTGCCGGACAGCACCTTGTCGAGCCACATCGTGCCGATGATCGTCTTCACGTCGGAGATCTGGCCCGTGCGCACCCATTCCTGCAGGTCGGCCAGCGTCGCGGTGAAGGTTTCGAGGAATTCGCCTTCGTCGAGCTTGCGCTCGCCGGCCGTCAGCCCGCGCGCGAGGTACAGGTCGATGAATTCGGTCGAATAGGAAATGATCGGGTGAATGCGGGCGAGGAACACGTATTCGCGTGCCGTGTAGCCGGTTTCCTCGCGCAGTTCGCGCACCGCGCACGCGAGCGCACCTTCGTTCGGGTCGAGCTTGCCGGCCGGGAATTCGGCCATCACCTTGCCGATCGGATAGCGATACTGGCTTTCCATCAATACGCGGCCGTCGTCGAACAGCGGGATCACCATCACCGCGCCCGGGTGCTGCACGTACTCGCGCGTGGCCTTCTTGCCGTCCGGGAGACGGACGGTATCGCGCTTGAGCTTGAGGAACGCGCCGTCGAAGATTGCCTCGCTCTCGAGGCAGGTTTCGGTCAGTGCGGCGTCGTGATTGGGTAGTTCGGCCATCGGCGGCTCCTGGATGAGCACGACGGACGGCCGAAGCCGTCAGCGTCGTTTGACGAGATACTGGAACGTGAAGCCGGGAAACGCGAACACGACGAACAGACTGAACGTGATCGCGTAAAACTGCCAGCCCTGTTCGAAGCGGTTGCCGGCGCGCGACTCGAGCCAGAAGCCGAGCGCGCCGACGATGAAGTACAGCACGATCAGCTCGCCGATCCGCACCCACGCGTTCTTCTTCGTCGCGCCGAACGGCACGACGGCGAAGAGGCGTTGGTTCAGGAACGGCAGGTTGGCGCAGACGAGCGCCAACAGCACGATGAACCAGCCGGCTGCCGACATTACAGCGGCAGCGTGTGACGGATTGCCTGCAGGCAGGCGGTCAGCAGCGGGCTCGGGATCAGGCCGAGCACGACGACCGCCAGGCCGTTCAGCACGAGGATCGTGCGCTTGCAGAAGTCGCCCGAGATCGGCGTCGAATCCTGCGGCGCATCGAAGTACATCAGCTTCACGATGCGCAGGTAGTAGAACGCGCCGAACAACGACGTGATCACGGCCAGCACGGCCAGCCACGTGAGGCCCGCGTTGACGGTCGCCTCGAGCACGGCCAGCTTCGCGTAGAAGCCGACGGTCGGCGGGATGCCGGCCAGCGAGAACATCATGACCATCATCACGAACGCGAACACCGGGCTGCGCTTGTTGAGGCCCTTGAAGTCGTCGATCGTTTCCGCTTCGAAATCGCGGCGCGCGAGCAGCATCACCACGCCGAACGAGCCGAGCGTCGTGATCAGGTAGACGATCGCGTAGAACATCGCCGAGCTGTAGGCGTTCGCCGGTGCCGCCGCGTCGCCCTTCACGATGCCCGCGAGCAGGCCGAGCAGCACGAAGCCCATGTTCGAGATCGCCGAGTACGCGAGCATCCGCTTGATGTTGCGCTGGACGATACCGGTGATGTTACCGACGATCAGCGACAGCGCGGCCAGGATCACGAGCGCGGTCTGCCAGTTCTGCGCGAGCGGCAGCAGGCCCATCACCAGGAAGCGCAGGCCCCACGCGAACGCGGCAACCTTCGGGCCGCCGCCGACGAACAGCGTCATCGCGGTCGGTGCGCCCTGGTAGACGTCAGGCACCCACATGTGGAACGGTACGGCGCCGAGCTTGAACGCGATACCGGCGACGATGAAGATCACGCCGAACATCAGCACGGCCGCGTCGGTGTTGCCGCCGACCGCCTTGTACACTTCGCCGAGCTCGAGCGAGCCGGTCGCGCCGTAGAGCATCGAGATGCCGTACAGCACGAAGCCCGACGCGAGCGCGCCCAGCACGTAGTACTTCATCGCGGCTTCGCTCGACTGCGCGGCATCGCGACGCAGCGCGATGACCGCATACAGCGACAGCGACATCAGTTCGAGACCGAGGTACAGCGTCAGGAAGTTGTTGCCCGACACCATGACCAGCTGACCGAGCAGCGAGAACATGCCGAGCAGGAACACGTCGCCGCGGAACATGTCGCGGTCTTCGAGGTACTTGCGCGAATAGACGAGCGAGACCGCGAAACCGAACGACACGACCGCCTTCATCATGCTCGCGAACGAGTCGACGACGACCATCTTCGAGAAGAAGTAGTACTGGTGCGGGTCGAGCGCCTGGACCGCGAACCACACGCCGGCGACGACCGACGAGACGACCGCGATCAGATAGGTCAGGCGGCGGCCGGAAGCACCGGTAAAGGTGTCGTTCAGCCATGCGACGACGATGGCGGCCATCACCAGCGCGTCAGGCAACAGGACATTCATAGGAGCGTTCATGATCTTGATTTCCTCCGCTCGCGATTACTGGGCCAGCGGCAGCTTCGACTGCGCGACGTGGGAGAGGAGGTTTTCGACGGAAACGTGCATCACGTCGGTGAAAGGCTTCGGATACAGGCCCATCAGCAGCGTGAACGCGGCGAGCACGGCCAGCATCAGGAATTCGCGACGGCCGATGTCCTTCAGCTTGGCAACGTGATCGTTCGCGACCGCGCCGAAATACACACGCTTGTACATCCACAGCGTGTAGGCCGCGCCGAGGATCAGCGTGAATGCCGCGCCGAATGCGATCCAGAAGTTGTACTGGACGGCCGCGAGAATCACCATGAACTCGCCGACGAAACCCGACGTACCCGGCAGGCCGCAGTTGGCCATCGAGAACAGCATCGCGAATGCCGCGAACTTCGGCATCACGTTGACGACGCCACCGTAATCGGCGATCTGGCGCGAGTGCACGCGGTCGTACAGCACACCGATGCAGAGGAACATCGCGCCCGACACGAAGCCGTGCGAGATCATCTGGATGATCGCGCCTTCGACGCCGAGCTGGTTGAAGATGAAGAAGCCGAGCGTGACGAAGCCCATGTGCGCGATCGACGAATACGCGACCAGCTTCTTCATGTCGGCCTGCACCATCGCGACGAGGCCGATGTAGATCACCGCGATCAGCGACAGCGTGATCACGACGGGTGCCAGGAAGTGGCTCGCGTCAGGCGTGATCGGCAGCGAGAAGCGCAGGAAACCGTACGCGCCGAGCTTCAGCATGATCGCGGCCAGCACGACCGAGCCGCCCGTCGGCGCTTCCACGTGCGCGTCCGGCAGCCACGTGTGCACCGGCCACATCGGCACCTTCACCGCGAACGCGAGGAAGAACGCAATGAACAGCAGGATCTGTGGCGTCATCGCGATCTTCGCGTTCTGCCACGTCGCGAGGTCGAACGAGTGCGTTTCCGTGTACAGGTAGATCAGCGCGACCAGCATCAGCAGCGAGCCGGCCAGCGTGTACAGGAAGAACTTGAACGCCGCATACACGCGGTTCGGGCCGCCCCACACGCCGATGATGATGTACATCGGGATCAGGGTCGCCTCGAAGAATACGTAGAACAGCAGGCCGTCGGCCGCCGAGAACACGCCGATCATGATCCCGGACAGGATCAGGAACGCCGCGAGGTACTGCGCGACGTTCTCGGTGATCACTTCCCACGCGGCGATCACGACGATCACGGTGATCAGCGCGGTCAGCACGACGAACCACATCGAGATGCCGTCGACGCCGAGGTGATACGCAATGTCGAAGCGTTCGATCCAGGTCGACTTCTCGACGAACTGCAGCGCAGCCGTGCTCGAGTCGAAGCCCGTGATCAGCGGGATCGTGACCGCGAGGCCGAGCAGCGCACCGATCAGCGCAACCCAGCGGGCCGTCCCCGGATTTTTGTCGTTACCTACCGCAAGCACGAGGAGGCCGAAAACGATCGGCAGCCAGATCGCGGTACTGAGAATCGGAAAAGCGTGCATTAGTTGTCCCCCCGCCTTATTTGCCGCCGAGCGTTACAAACAGGGTCAGGAGCCCCAGCATGCCGATGATCATGGCGAACGCGTAGTGATAGATGTAACCGGATTGGAGGAAGCGGATCACGCCGGCGAACCAGCCGATGAACCGGGCGCTGCCGTTGACGAGGCCGTCGATCACGACGACGTCGCCCTCCTTCCACAGGCCGCGGCCGATCGCCACCGAACCGCGGGCGAACACCACTTCGTTGATCTTGTCCATGTAGTACTTGTTGTCCAGCAGCGTGTAGATCGGGCCGAACGCGCGGCGGATCGACGCCGGCAGCTCCGGACGCTTCAAGTACAGGAACCACGCGACGACGACACCGGCGAGCGCCAGCCACACCGGCAGGCCCGACACCGAATGCAGGCCCATGCCGACCCAGCCGTGGAACTCTTCGGCCATCTCGGCCAGCGCCGGATGGTTTTCGCCGATGAAGATCACCTTGTCGAATGCAACGCCGTGCTGGAAGAAATCGCCGAACAGCATCGGGCTGATCGCGATCGCGCCGATGATCACCGACGGGATCGCCAGCAGGACCAGCGGCACCCACACGACCCACGGGGTCTCGTGCGGCTCGTGCGCGTGGTCGTCATGACCGTGGCCATGGCCGTGGTCGTCGTGGCCGTGCGCGGCCGCCATGCCCATCGGCGATTCCGGATGCTTCGGCTGGCGGAAGCGCTCTTCGCCGTGGAACACCAGGAAGTACATGCGGAACGAGTACAGCGCCGTGACGAACACGCTCGCGACGACCGCGAAGTACGCGAAGCCCGAACCCGGCAGGTGCGACAGCTTCACCGCGTCGATGATCGAGTCCTTCGAGTAGAAGCCCGAGAAGAACGGCGTACCGATCAGCGCGAGCGAGCCGACGAGCGACGTGATCCACGTGATCGGCATGTACTTGCGCAGGCCGCCCATGTTGCGCATGTCCTGGTCGTGGTGCATGCCCATGATCACCGAGCCGGCGCCGAGGAACAGCAGCGCCTTGAAGAACGCGTGCGTCATCAGGTGGAACACGGCGACCGGGTAAGCGGACACGCCGAGCGCGACGGTCATGTAGCCGAGCTGCGACAGCGTCGAGTACGCCACCACGCGCTTGATGTCGTTCTGGACGATGCCGAGGAAGCCCATGAAGAGCGCCGTGATCGCGCCGATCACCGTGATGAAGGACAGCGCGGTATCCGACAGCTCGAACAGCGGCGACATGCGCGAGACCATGAAGATGCCGGCCGTGACCATCGTCGCCGCGTGAATCAGCGCCGAGATCGGGGTCGGGCCTTCCATCGAGTCCGGCAGCCACACGTGCAGCGGGAACTGCGCCGACTTACCCATCGCGCCGATGAACAGGCAGATACAGGCAACGGTCAGCAGGCCCCAGTCGGTGCCCGGGAAGTGCAGGCTCGCGAGTTCCGCGCGCTTCGCGAACACTTCGCCGTAGTTCATCGAGCCGGCGAACGCGAGCAGCAGGCCGATGCCGAGCAGGAAGCCGAAGTCGCCCACGCGGTTCACGAGGAACGCCTTCATGTTCGCGTAGATCGCGCTCTCACGCGTGAAGTAGAAACCGATCAGCAGGTACGACACCAGACCCACCGCTTCCCAGCCGAAGAACAGCTGCAGGAAGTTGTTGCTCATCACGAGCATCAGCATCGAGAACGTGAACAGCGAGATGTACGAGAAGAAGCGCTGGTAGCCGTCCTCTTCCGCCATGTAGCCGATCGTGTACACGTGCACCATCAGCGAGACGAAGGTCACGACGACCATCATCATCGCGGTCAGCGAATCGACGAGGAAGCCGACTTCGAGCTTCAGCGAGCCGACGTTCATCCATTCGTAGACGGTCGCGTTGAAGCTCGCACCGCCCATCACGTCGAAGAAGACTTTCGCCGACAGGAGGAACGCGATCAATACGCCGAGGATCGTGATCCGGTGTGCGCCCTTGCGCCCGACTGCGTTCCCGAACAGCCCCGCAATCAGCGAGCCGGCCAGCGGAGCGAGCGGAATCGCCAGCAGCAGGTTTTCATTGAGTGTCGTTGACATAACAGCGTTGCCTGAAATTAACCTTTGAGCTGATCGAGATCCTCGACATTGATCGTGTCGAGCTTACGGAACAGGGTCACCAGAATCGCGAGACCGATCGCGGCTTCCGCTGCGGCGACGGTCAGCACGAAGAACACGAAGATCTGGCCGTGCACGTCACCCAGATAGTGCGAGAACGCGACGAAGTTGGTGTTCACCGCCAGCAGCATCAGTTCGATCGACATCAGGATGATGATGACGTTGCGGCGGTTCAGGAAAATCCCGACGATCGCGATCGCGAACAGGATCGCGCCGAGCACAAGGTAGTGAGCAAGAGTCAGCATGGTTTTCTTTTCCTCCGCTTAGCCGTTGGTGCCCGAACCGGCTTCGCTTTGCGCCGCTTCCGGCTGCGGCTTGTCCGCTTCCATCTTCACGAGGCGCACGCGGTCGTTGCGGCGCACCTTGACCTGATCCGACACACGCTGGCGCTTGCTGTCCTTGCCCTTGCGCTCGGTCAGCCCGATCGCGGCGATGATCGCGACCAGCAGCACGAGGCCGGCGATTTCGAACGCGAAGATGTAGTCGGTGTAGATCACCTTGCCGATCAGGCGCGTGTTCGACCAGTTGGCCATCTCGCCCGTCGCCATCGCATGCACGGTGTGCGTGTCGCCGTAACCGCGCCACAGGATCAGCGCGGTTTCGATCACGATGATCGCGCCGACCACGGTGGCCATCGGTACGAAGCGCTTGAAATCGCGGCGCAGGTAGTCGATGTTGATGTCCAGCATCATCACGACGAACAGGAACAGCACCATCACCGCGCCCACGTAGACCAGCACCAGCAGGATCGCGAGGAACTCCGCCTCCAGCAGCATCCAGATCGCGGCGGCGTTGAAGAACGCCAGCACAAGGAAAAGCGCAGACGCCACCGGGTTGCGCGAAGTGATCACCTTCAGCCCTGATACCACCAGGAGCAGCGCGAAGATGTAGAACAGTACGGTCGTGAATTCCATGATTACCGGTTCATCGTTAGGCCATAGTCAGGCGCGGCTTGCGGGACGCCCGCACCCGTCGCGGCGGCTCGGCCCGTTCATGCCGGGCCGGCACTGCAAACACAATCAACGATACGGCGCGTCGGCAGCCTTCGCCGCGGCGATGTCCTTCTCGTAGCGGTCGCCCACCGCGAGCAGCATATCCTTCGTGAAATACAGGTCGCCGCGCTTTTCGCCGTGGTACTCGAGAATCTGCGTCTCGACGATCGAATCGACCGGGCAGCTCTCTTCGCAGAAACCGCAGAAGATGCACTTCGTCAGGTCGATGTCGTAGCGCGTCGTGCGGCGCGTGTTGTCCGCGCGCGTTTCCGATTCGATCGTGATCGCCAGCGCGGGGCACACGGCCTCGCACAGCTTGCACGCGATGCAGCGCTCTTCGCCGTTCTCATAGCGGCGCAGCGCGTGCAGCCCGCGGAAACGCGGCGAAATCGGGGTCTTCTCTTCCGGGAACTGCACGGTGAACTTGCGCTTGAACGTGTAACGACCGGTCAGCGCGAGCCCCTTCAGCAGCTCGGTCAGGAAGAAAGTCTTAAAGAAGTGTTGGATAGCCGTCATGATTTCGTCCTTACTTCACCCAGATGTTCAGCGGCGACATCATCCAGCAGCCGACCACGACCACCCAGATCACCGTGACCGGCAGGAACACCTTCCAGCCCAGACGCATGATCTGGTCGTAACGGAAGCGCGGGAACGTCGCACGCACCCAGATGAACACCGACAGCAGTGCGAAGACCTTCAGCACCAGCCAGAAGATGCCCGGGATGAACGACAGGAATTCGAACGGGGCGTCCCAGCCGCCGAGGAACAGCGTCGCAGCCAGCGCCGAGATCACGATCATGTTGATGTACTCGGCGAGGAAGAACAGCGCGAACGCCATACCCGAGTAATCGATCATGTGACCCGCGACGATCTCCGACTCCCCTTCCACCACGTCGAACGGGTGACGGTTCGTTTCGGCGATGCCCGAGATGAAGTAGACGACGAACGCCGGCAGCAGCGGCAGCCAGTTCCACGACAGGAAGTTCACGCCGTGGCCGGCGAAGAAGCCGTGCTGTTGCGAGCCGACGATTTCCGACAGGTTCAGGCTGCCGGCCGTCATCAGCACCAGCACCAGCGCGAAGCCCATCGAGATTTCGTACGACACCATCTGTGCCGCGGCGCGCATCGCACCGAGGAACGCGTACTTCGAGTTCGACGCCCAGCCGGCGAGAATCACCGCGTACACGCCGATCGACGAGATCGCCATCGCGTACAGCAGGCCCGCGTTCACGTTCGCGAGCACGGCTTCGGCCTGGAACGGGATCACCGCCCACACGGCGAACGCCGGCACGACGGTCATGATCGGCGCGATCAGGTACAGCCAGCGGCTGGCGGCGGTCGGCTGGATGACTTCCTTCAGCAGCAGCTTCAGCACGTCGGCGATCGGCTGCAGCAGGCCGCCGGGGCCGACGCGGTTCGGGCCGAGACGTACGTGCATCCAGCCGATCAGCTTGCGTTCCCACAGAATCAGGTACGCGACGCACAGCAGGATGACGACGGAGACGACGAGGATGCGCACGACTGCCCACACCGTCGGCCACGCGAAGCCGAGAAGCTGGGCCCCGCCCGCGTTGATCGTATCGAACAAGCTCATTTACGCCTTCTCCACCACCAGTTCACCGGACAGGCTGCCGAGCGCTGCGCCGGCAGGCGTCGCCGCCGACACGCGAACGACCGTCTCCGCAAGATTCGCGTCGCGCACGGCCGGCAACTGCACCGCACGCTCGCCCTGGCGCACGCGCACCGCGTCGCCTTCCTTCAAGCCCAGCTTGTCGAACAGCGCGGCCGGCAGGGCTGCGACGTTCGCCGCCTTCGCGGCGGCCGTCAAGTGCAGCGCACCTGCTCGGCGCACGAGTGCGTCGGCGTGATAGATCGGCACATCGGCCAGGCGCTCGAAACCACCGTTCGCGGCGTTCGCCGTGGCACGGGCCGGCGCGACCGACGTCTGGTTCGACAGGCGACCCGCGACGCCGGCGTCGCCGAGCGCGGCGACACGCACTTCTTCCGCGGTCTCGTATTCGAAGTTCGGCAGACCGAGCAGGCTGCCGAGCACGCGCAGCACCTTCCACGCCGGACGCGTGTCGCCGAGCGGGCGCACGACGCCGTTGAAGCTCTGCACGGTGCCTTCCGCGTTGACGAACGTACCGGCCGTTTCGGTGAACGGCGCAACCGGCAGCAGCACGTCGGCGTAGTCGAGGCCGTGCTTGAACGGCGACATCACGACGACCATCTCCGCCTGGTTCAGCGCGGCCAGTGCCTGCGCCGGGTCGGCCGTATCGAATTCCGGTTCGACGTTCAGCAGCACGTAGCCCTTGCGCGGCTGCGCGAACGCTTCGCGTGCGTTCAGGCCACCTTCGCCCGGCAGTGCGCCGACCACGTGCGCGCCGACCGTGTTCGCCGCTTCCGTCAGGAAGCCGAACGTGGCGCCGGTGTTGTCAGCGATCCACTGGGCGACGGCGTGCAGCTTCGCGAATTGCGGATGACGGACCGCGACGTTGCCGAGCAGCACCGCGCGGCGTTCGCCGTTCGCGAGCGACTGCGCGACAGCCTGGGCGGCCGGCGATGCCGTGACGCCCGCGAGCGCGTCGGGCAGCGCGACGCCGCGCAGTTGCGCGACGGCCGCGGCGATGCCGGCCAGCTCGTCGAGCCATGCGGACGGCGCGGCGACGATGCGTTGCGCGGTCGGGATCAGCGAATCGTCGCCGGTCGCGTGCAGGAAGTGCAGCTTCGCACCGTTCTTCGCAGCCTGACGCAGGCGCGATGCGAACAGCGGGTGGTCGCGGCGCAGGAACGACCCGACGACGAACGCGGCGTCCACGTTCGACAGATCGGCGATCGGCATGCCGAGCCACGGCGCGCCCTGGACCGGTGCCGAGAAATCCTGCTGACGCAGACGGAAGTCGACGTTCGGCGTTTTCAGTTCGTTGGCGAGCTGCTTCACGAGGAACAGCTCTTCGGCCGTGCTGTGCGCGCTCGCGAGCATCGCCAGCGCGTTCGCGCCGTGATCCGCGGCGATGCCCTTCAGGCCCTTCGCGACGTATTCGAGCGCGGTCTGCCAGTCGGTCTCGATCCACTGGCCGCCCTGCTTCAGCATCGGCTTCGTCAGGCGCTCTTCACTGTTGAGGCCTTCATACGAGAAGCGGTCCTTGTCCGAGATCCAGCATTCGTTGATCGCTTCGTTCTCGAACGGCAGCACGCGCATCACGCGGTTGTTCTTCACCTGCACGACGAGGTTCGCGCCGACGGAATCGTGCGGGCTCACCGACTTGCGACGCGACAGCTCCCAGGTACGGGCGCTGTAGCGGAACGGCTTGCTGGTCAGCGCGCCGACCGGGCACAGGTCGATCATGTTGCCCGACATTTCGGAGTCGACCGTCTTGCCGACGAACGTCGTGATTTCCGAATGCTCGCCGCGGCCCAGCATGCCGAACTCCATCACGCCGGCGATTTCCTGGCCGAAGCGGACGCAGCGCGTGCAGTGGATGCAGCGCGACATTTCTTCCATCGAGATCAGCGGGCCCACGTTCTTGTGGAACACCACGCGCTTTTCTTCCGAGTAGCGCGACGACGACTTGCCGTAGCCGACCGCCAGATCCTGCAGCTGGCATTCGCCGCCCTGATCGCAGATCGGGCAATCGAGCGGGTGATTGATGAGGAGGAATTCCATCACCGACTGCTGCGCCTTCACAGCCTTGTCGGACTGCGTGCGGACGATCATGCCGGCCGACACGGGGGTCGCGCAGGCAGGCACGGCCTTCGGCATCTTCTCGACTTCGACGAGACACATCCGGCAGTTGGCCGCAACCGACAGTTTCTTGTGATAGCAGAAGTGAGGAATGTACGTATCCGCCTTGTGCGCAGCCTGGATCACCATGCTGCCTTCGGGCACCTCGACCTTCTTGCCGTCTATTTCAAGTTCAACCATGATGGTGAATGGTCCTTAACCTATTTCCGCCCGTTCGCGCCTTCGCCCGACCGTGCGCTCAAATTCCGCAACCGGGTGCGCTTCAGGCTGCCGCCGCGTGCGCGTGGCCGCCGACCATGCAGTGCTTGTGCTCGACGTGGTACGCGAATTCGTCCCAGTAGTGCTTCAGCATCCCGCGTACCGGCATCGCCGCCGCATCGCCGAGCGCACAGATCGTGCGGCCCATGATGTTCTCGGCCACCGAGTTCAGCAGGTCCAGATCTTCCTGGCGGCCTTCGCCGTGCTCGATACGGTTCACGACGCGATACAGCCAGCCGGTGCCTTCACGGCACGGCGTGCACTGACCGCACGATTCCTCGTAGTAGAAGTACGACAGGCGCAGCAGCGAGCGCACCATGCAGCGCGTCTCGTCCATCACGATCACCGCGCCGGAACCGAGCATCGAGCCCGCCTTCGCGATCGAGTCGTAGTCGAGATCGGTCTGCATCATGATGTCGCCCGGGATCACCGGCGCCGACGAACCGCCCGGAATCACGGCCTTGATCTTCTTGCCGCCGCGCATCCCGCCGGCGAGCTCCATCAGCGTCGCGAACGGCGTGCCGAGCGGCACCTCGTAGTTGCCCGGGCGCTCGACGTCGCCCGACACCGAGAAAATCTTCGTGCCGCCGTTGTTCGGCTTGCCGATCTCGAGGTAATTCTGCGGCCCGATGGACAGCAGGAACGGCACCGCGGCGAACGTCTCGGTGTTGTTGATCGTGGTCGGCTTGCCGTACACGCCGAAGCTCGCCGGGAACGGCGGCTTGAAGCGCGGCTGGCCCTTCTTGCCTTCGAGCGACTCGAGCAGCGCCGTTTCCTCGCCGCAGATGTACGCGCCGTAACCGTGGTGCGCGTGCAGCTGGAACGAGAATTCCGAGCCCATGATGTTGTCGCCGAGGAACCCGGCGGCGCGTGCCTCATCGAGCGCGGCTTCGAAGCGTCGATACACTTCGAAGATTTCGCCGTGGATGTAGTTGTAGCCGACGGTGATGCCCATCGCGTACGCGCCGATGGCCATGCCTTCGATCAGCGCATGCGGGTTCCAGCGCAGGATGTCGCGATCCTTGAACGTGCCCGGCTCGCCTTCGTCCGAGTTGCAGACGAGGTACTTCTGCCCCGGGAACTGGCGCGGCATGAAGCTCCACTTCAGGCCGGTCGGGAAGCCCGCACCGCCGCGACCGCGCAGGCCCGACGCCTTCACGTCGGCGATCACCTGCTCGGGCGGAATCTTTTCTTCGAGAATGCGGCGCAGCTGCTTGTAGCCGCCGCGCGCAACGTAGTCTTCGAGGTGCCAGTTCTCGCCGTTCAGACCAGCGAGGATCAGCGGTTTGATGTGACGGTCGTGGAGGGACGTCATTTCGAGAGCTCCTCAAGCAGCTGGTCGATCTTCTCGCGGCTCATGAAGCTGCACATTCTGTGATTGTTCACCAGCAGCACCGGCGCATCGCCGCACGAGCCCATGCATTCGCCTTCCTTCAGCGTGAACTTGCCGTCGGGCGTGGTCTCGCCGAAGCCGATGCCCAGCTTCTGTTTCAGGTAGTCGGCAGTCGCTTCCGCGCCGCCGTGCGGGCCGAGCTGGCACGGCAGGTTCGTGCAGAGCGTGATCTTGTGCTTGCCGACCGGTTTGAGCTCGTACATCGTGTAGAACGTCGCGACTTCCTGCACGGCAACGGCCGGCATGCCGAGATAGTCCGCAACGAACTGCATCAGTTCGGGCGACAGCCAGCCGTGCTCTTCTTGAGCCACGGCCAACGCCGACATCACGGCGGACTGTTTCTGATCGGCGGGATACTTCGTCAACGCTCGATCGATTTCCTTCAGGCCTTCAGCTGAGATCATTTTCAGACACGACTCTTTCAATTCCTACCGAACGAACAACCTGCCGCACACTGGGGTGCATGGACGGCAGACCTGGCGCTCACTCTGTTGACAGCTTGCGAAGCCGCGCCGGTTCAGCGCGCATCGCGTGTGACTTACTGCTCGCCGCCCGCGCTCGCGGGCGGCGCAACCATTAGCGATCGATTTCGCCGAACACGATGTCCTGCGTACCGATGATCGTGACGGCGTCGGCGATCATGTGACCGCGCGCCATTTCGTCGAGCGACGCCAGGTGCGCGAAACCCGGTGCGCGAATCTTGAGGCGATACGGCTTGTTGGCGCCGTCCGACACGAGGTAGATGCCGAATTCACCCTTCGGATGCTCGACCGCCGCGTACGCTTCGCCTTCCGGCACATGGAAACCTTCGGTGAAGAGCTTGAAGTGGTGAATCAAGTCTTCCATGTTGGTCTTCATGCCGACGCGCGACGGCGGGGCAACCTTGTGATTGTCCGTCATCACCGGGCCCGGATTCTTGCGGAGCCACTCAATACACTGTTTCGCGATGCGGATCGACTGGCGCATTTCTTCGACGCGCACCAGATAGCGGTCGTAGCAATCGCCGTTCACGCCGACCGGCACGTCGAAATCCATCCGATCGTACACTTCGTAGGGCTGCTTCTTGCGCAGGTCCCACGCGATGCCCGAGCCGCGCAGCATCGGGCCCGTCAGGCCCATCTGCAGCGCACGTTCCGGGCTCACCACGCCGATCCCGACCAGACGCTGTTTCCAGATCCGGTTGTCGGTCAGCAGCGTTTCATATTCGTCGACGCACTTCGGGAAGCGCGTGAAGAAATCGTCGATGAAGTCGAGCACCGAACCACTGCGCGCTTCGTTCATCTTCGCGAGCGCCTTCTCGTTGCGAATCTTCGACGCCTTGTATTGCGGCATTGCGTCAGGCAGATCGCGATAGACGCCGCCCGGACGATAGTAGGCCGCGTGCATCCGGGCGCCGGACACCGCTTCGTACACGTCCATCAGGTCTTCGCGCTCGCGGAACGCGTACAGGAACACGGCCATCGCGCCGACGTCGAGTGCGTGCGCGCCGATCCACATCAGGTGGTTCAGCACGCGCGTGATTTCGTCGAACAGCACGCGGATGTACTGCGCGCGCTCCGGCACTTCGATGCCGAGCAGCTTTTCGATCGCGAGCACGTAGCCGTGCTCGTTGACCATCATCGACACGTAGTCGAGACGGTCCATGTACGGCACGGACTGGATGAAGGTCTTGGATTCCGCGAGCTTTTCCGTCGCGCGGTGCAGCAGGCCGATGTGCGGATCGGCACGCTGGATGACTTCGCCGTCGAGCTCGAGCACGAGGCGCAGCACGCCGTGCGCTGCCGGGTGCTGCGGGCCGAAGTTGAGCGTGTAGTTCTTGATTTCTGCCATGACGCCCCCTTAATGTTTCAGACCGCCATAGCGATCCTCGCGGATCACGCGCGGCGTGATTTCGCGCGGCTCGATCGTCACCGGCTGGTACACGACCCGCTTCTCTTCCGGGTCGTAACGCATTTCGACGTAGCCCGACACCGGGAAGTCCTTGCGGAACGGGTGACCGATGAAGCCGTAGTCGGTGAGGATGCGGCGCAGGTCGGGGTGGCCTTCGAACACGATGCCGTACAGGTCGAACGCTTCGCGCTCGTACCAGTTCGCCGAGGTCCAGATGTCGACCAGCGACGCCACGATCGGCAGATCGTCGTCCGGCGCGAATGCGCGCAGGCGCAGGCGCCAGTTGTTCGTGACCGACAGCAGGTGCGACACGGCCGCGAAGCGCGGGCCGTCGTAGGCGCCGTCGCCGAAGGTCTGGTAGTCGACGCCGCACAGGTCGATCAGTTGCTCGAAACGGAGCTTCGGATCGTCGCGCAGCGTCTTTGCGACTTCGAGGTAATCGCTCGCCTTCACGACGAGCGTCAGTTCACCGATCGCTTCGGTGAGGCTCACCACGCGCGCGCCGAGCGCGGCTTCGAGGTTTGCCTTGAGGGTCTCGATTTTGCTTGCCATATTGAGGGGACGCTCGGGGCTTTATTGACGGGCGATGGTATTGGTGCGGCGGATCTTCGCCTGAAGCTGGATCACGCCGTAGACCAGCGCCTCGGCCGTGGGCGGACAGCCCGGCACGTAGACGTCGACCGGCACGATCCGGTCGCAGCCGCGGACCACCGAGTACGAGTAGTGGTAGTAACCACCCCCGTTTGCGCACGACCCCATCGAGATCACCCAGCGCGGCTCGGCCATCTGGTCGTACACGCGGCGCAGCGCGGGCGCCATCTTGTTGCACAGCGTGCCGGCCACGATCATCACGTCCGACTGACGCGGGCTCGGACGGAACACGACGCCGAACCGGTCCAGATCGTAACGGGCCGCGCCCGCATGCATCATCTCGACGGCGCAACACGCGAGCCCGAACGTCATCGGCCACAGCGAGCCGGTACGCGTCCAGTTGATCAGCTTGTCAGCCGTCGTGGTGACAAACCCTTCCTTCAAGACCCCTTCGATACTCATTTGCTTTCCACTCCAGACGAGCGACCGAGCGTGGCCGCCCATGCAAACCGGCGATTAACCCATCACTCCCAGTCGAGGCCGCCTTTCTTCCAGATATAGGCAAAGCCCAGCAGGAATTCGAGCAGAAAAATCATCATTGCGATGAAACCCGGCCAGCCGATGTCCCGGAGCGCGACGCCCCACGGAAACAGGAATGCGGTTTCGAGATCGAAGATGATGAACAGGATGGCGACGAGGTAATACCGAACGTCGAATTTCATCCGGGCGTCTTCAAAGGCTTCGAAGCCGCACTCGTACGGTGCGTTCTTCTCGACGTCCGGCTTGTTGGGACCAAGGAGCTTGCCGATGCTGACCAGCGCTATACCTAAACCAGTGCCCACGAGGAGAAACAACAAGACGGGGTAATAGGCTGCGAGGTTCAAGGCAATCCTCTATCGGTTGGTTCTGAGCGTCCGGAGAATACCACTTCCGGCGGAAGGAATCATTTCGGAGTACAGGCGATCGCAAGACAACCGCAAGCACACCCCAGAAATGAAAAATGCCAGCCACTAGAAGCGGCTGGCATTGAGTAACTTTGGTGCCGACGGCGAGACTCGAACTCGCACAGCTTTCGCCACTACCCCCTCAAGATAGCGTGTCTACCAATTTCACCACGTCGGCACTGCATGCAACTCGGGTTGTGCTGCTCGTTTCCCGCGAATCGCTTCAAGAATTAAATTCTAACCCGAGTTCCAGATTTGTTCAACGCACAAACGCAAAAAATTTAACTTTTTATTTCGGGACATCCTGGCCCGGCGCGCTTGCGGCCGAACCGGCGGCAGCGGACGCCGCGACGGCCGGTGCCGACGCTGCAGGCGCCGAGGCCGGCGCGGTCACGGCCGTGCCGAGCACGCCCGCCGACGGCGTCGACTTGTACGAACCGAGGTACGTCAGCGCGAGCGTCGCGACGAAGAAGATCGTCGCGAGAATGCCCGTCGTACGCGACAGGAAGTTCGCCGAGCCCGTCGCACCGAACAGGCTGCCCGACGCGCCGCTGCCGAATGCGGCGCCCATGTCGGCCCCCTTGCCGTGCTGCAGCAGCACGAGCCCAATCACACCGAGTGCAGACAGCACCTGCACCACAATAATCAGCGTCTTGAATAACAGCATCACACCCACCCGATTGGATCGGGCGACCGGACCGACCGGCCGCCGTCATGGTTCAATTCGATCTCGGACCGCTCAACGCGCGGCCCGGCAGATCGCCAGGAAATCTTCCGCCTTCAGCGACGCGCCGCCGATCAGGCCGCCGTCGATGTCCGGCTGCGCGAACAGCTCTTCCGCGTTGTCCGGCTTCACGCTGCCGCCGTACAGCACGGACACGTCCGCCGCACCCTTTGCCGCAAGACGCGTACGCAGGAACGCGTGCACGTCCTGCGCCTGCGCCGACGTCGCGCTCTTGCCCGTGCCGATCGCCCAGACCGGCTCGTACGCGACGACGATGCGCGCGGCCTCGTCAGCCGTCAGCACGGCCAGCACCGCGTCGAGCTGCGCACCGACGACCTGCTCGGTCGCACCCGACTCGCGCTCGTCGAGCGTCTCGCCGACGCACACGACCGGCGTGAGGCCCGCCGCGAGCGCGCGCTGCGTCTTCGCCGCGACCGTCTCGCTGCTTTCGCCGTGATACGCGCGACGCTCCGAATGGCCGACGATCGCGTACCGCGCGCCGAACTCCGCCACCATCGCGGCCGCCACTTCGCCGGTGAACGCGCCTTGCTCGTGCGCGGACACGTCCTGCGCACCGAACGCGACACGGCCACCGCCGAGCTGCGCCTGAACCTGCGCGAGATACGGGAACGGCACGCACACGCCGATCGACGTTTCAGCCGCCACCGCGCCCGCACCCTGCACCACTTCGTTCAGCAGCGCCTGGTTGCCGGCCAGCCGGCCGTGCATCTTCCAGTTGCCGATCACTCGCTTTGTTCGTTGTTTCGACATCGTGTCCGTCTCGTCACTATCTTGTCATTAACGTGCCGGAACCCGGCCGTCAGGTTGGATCTGGCGAAGCAAACCCGCGATTTTACTGCGCGGGGCTTGAACCGGTCAAACCGCGCATGTCAAGCCCGCCGCACGGGGCGTCAGGCGTTCGCCCCCCAATCGAGCACGATCTTGCCGGTATGCTCGCTGCTTTCCATCAGCGCATGCGCCTGCGCGGCGTCCGCGGCGGGCAGCACGCGATAGATCACCGGCTTGATGCGGCCGTCGGCGAGCAGCGGCCATACGCGCGCCTTCAGCTGCGCGGCGATACGGGCCTTGAATTCGACCGGGCGCGGGCGCAGCGTCGAACCGGTGATCGTCAGCCGGCGGCGCAGGATCTCGCCGAGGTTGACGTCGGCCTTCGCGCCGCCAAGCAGCGCGATCAGCACGAGACGGCCGCCGTCCGCGAGCGCGGACAGCTCGCGCGGCACGTACGAGCCCGCCACCATGTCGAGGATCACGTCGACGCCGCGATCGTGCGTCAGCGACTTCACGACTTCGACGAAGTCTTCGGTCTTGTAGTTGATCGCGCGCTCGGCGCCGAGCGCCTCGCACGCACGGCACTTGTCGGCGGTGCCGGCCGTCGCGAACACGCGAAAACCGAGCGCATGCGCGATCTGGATCGCCGTCACGCCGATGCCGCTGGAGCCGCCCTGCACGAGCAGCGTCTCGTGCTCGCCGCCCTCGCCCGCGCCGAGCTGCGCACGGTCGAACACGTTGCTCCACACGGTGAAAAACGTTTCGGGCAGCGACGCGGCCTCGATATCGGTGAGGCCGCCCGGCACCGGCAGGCACTGCGGCAGCGGCGCGACCGCATATTCGGCATAGCCGCCGCCCGCGAGCAACGCGCACACGCGGTCGCCGAGCTTCAGGCCGAACGGGTTCAGCACCGCATCGGACAGATCGCCGCCGACGATCTCGCCCGCGACCTCGAGGCCCGGCAGATCCGACGCACCCGGCGGCGGCGCATAGGCGCCCTTGCGCTGGAACACGTCGGGCCGGTTCACGCCGGAAGCCGCCACCTTGATCAGCACCTCGCCGCGCTTCGGTTCGGGGCGCGGACGCTCCGCGAGCTTCAGCACGTCGGGGGCGCCGAATTCGGTGATTTCGATGGCTTTCATGGTGAAAATCGCTCCAGGATCGGAATCGGATGGCACGCCCGCGCGCACGGCGTGGACGCCTCGCCGGCGCTGCTGCGCCGCACAACGATGCTACAGAAAAAACGGCCGGCACGCTTTCGCACTGCCGGCCGTTGATCCGCCTGTCCGCTTACTGCTGCGGCGGCGTATCCGACTGCGCTGCAGCCGCTGCTTCATTCAGCAGCGCCTTGGCCGACAGACGCACGCGCCCCTTCTCGTCCGTCTGGATCACCTTGACCTTCACCTGCTGACCTTCCTTCAGGTAGTCGTTGATGTCCTTCACGCGCTCGTTGACGATTTCCGAGATGTGCAGCAGGCCGTCCTTGCCCGGCAGCAGGTTCACGATCGCGCCGAAATCGAGCAGCTTGAGCACCGTGCCTTCGTACACCTGGCCGACTTCGATCTCGGCCGTGATCTGCTCGATGCGCTTCTTCGCTTCGGCCATGCCGTCGCTGCTCGTGCTCGCGATCGTCACGACGCCGTCGTCCGAGATGTCGATGGTCGTGCCCGTTTCTTCCGTCAGCGCGCGGATCACCGAACCGCCCTTGCCGATCACGTCGCGGATCTTTTCCGGATTGATCTTGATGGTGATCATGCGCGGCGCGAATTCCGACAGTTGCGTGTTCGCACCCGACACCGCCGAGGTCATCTTGCCGAGGATGTGCATGCGGCCTTCCTTCGCCTGCGCGAGCGCGACCTGCATGATTTCCTTCGTGATGCCCTGGATCTTGATGTCCATCTGCAGCGCCGTCACGCCTTGCTCGGTGCCGGCCACCTTGAAGTCCATGTCACCGAGGTGATCTTCGTCGCCGAGGATGTCGGTCAGCACCGCGAACTTGTTGCCTTCGAGAATCAGGCCCATCGCGATACCCGCGACGTGCGCCTTCATCGGCACGCCGGCGTCCATCAGCGCGAGGCAGCCGCCGCACACCGATGCCATCGACGACGAACCGTTCGATTCGGTGATTTCCGACACGACGCGGATCGAGTAGCCGAATTCGTCGGCGCTCGGCAGGCACTTGACCAGCGCGCGCTTGGCCAGCCGGCCGTGGCCGATTTCGCGGCGCTTCGGCGAACCGACGCGGCCCGTTTCGCCGGTCGCGAACGGGGGCATGTTGTAGTGAAGCATGAAGCGCTCGCGGTATTCGCCTTCGAGCGCGTCGATGATCTGCTCGTCACCCTTCGTGCCGAGCGTCGCGACGACCAGCGCCTGCGTCTCGCCGCGCGTGAACAGCGCCGAGCCGTGGGTACGCGGCAGCACGCCGGTGCGGATTTCGATCGGGCGCACGGTGCGCGTGTCGCGGCCGTCGATGCGCGGCTCGCCGTTCAGGATCTGCGAGCGGACGATCTTCGCTTCGATGTCGAACAGGATATTGCCGACGGTGGCCTTGTCGGCCGCGACCGTGCCGGCCGCCAGCGCGTCTTCCTCGAGCTTCGCCGAGGTCGCCGCGTAGACTTCCTTCAGCTTCGCCGAACGTGCCTGCTTGTCGCGCAGCTGGTAAGCGGCGAGCAGATCGTTCTGCGCCAGCTCGGTCACGCGTGCGATCAGCGCCTCGTTCTTCGGCGCCGGCTGCCAGTCCCACTCGGGCTTGCCGCCGTCGCGCACCAGTTCGTGGATCGCGTCGATCGCGATCTGCATCTGCTCGTGGCCGAACACCACCGCGCCCAGCATCACGTCTTCCGACAGTTGGTCGGCTTCCGATTCGACCATCAGCACGGCGCGCTCGGTACCCGCGACGACGAGGTCGAGGCTCGATGCCTTGATCTGGTCACGCGTCGGGTTCAGCACGTACGCGTTGTCGATGTACGCGACGCGTGCGGCGCCGACCGGGCCGTTGAACGGCAGGCCCGACACGGCGAGCGCAGCCGATGCGCCGATCAGCGCGGGGATGTCCGCCGGGATTTCCGGGTTCACGGACAGCACGTGGATCACGACCTGGACTTCGTTGTAGAAGCCTTCCGGGAACAGCGGGCGCAGCGGACGGTCGATCAGGCGCGACGTCAGCGTCTCGTGCTCCGACGGACGGCCTTCGCGGCGGAAGAAGCCGCCCGGGATCTTGCCGGCCGAATAGGTTTTCTCGAGGTAGTCGACGGTCAGCGGGAAGAAGTCCTGGCCCGGCTTCGCCGACTTCGCGCCGACGACGGTCGCGAGCACGACGGTGTCTTCGACGTCGACGATCACGGCGCCGCTCGCCTGGCGAGCGACTTCACCGGTTTCGAGGCGCACCTTGTGCTGGCCCCACTGGAATTCCTTCACGACCTTGTTGAACATGGACATGGTTGCTCCTTTGTATTCATGCATTTCATTCGCCGCGCCGGCGATCCCGCGCGGCGGCGTCCCGACCGAATCACCCGGAGCAAGGTGTGTTTTTTATGCCATTCCAGCGCGGCGCTCAGGCAGCGACGCGCTGGAATGACACAAATCCCGCCCCGGTATCGATCGTTGCGGCAGGCCGGCACGAACGTGCCGGACAGCCTGCGATGCGTGTGACGCTACGCACCGCGCAAAAACAAAATGCCTGTATCAGCGGACTGACACAGGCATCTTGCTGGCGGCAATCGCCTCGATTACTTACGCAGACCCAGCTTCTCGATCAGTGCGCGGTAACGGTCGGCATCCTTGCCCTTGAGGTAGTCGAGCAGCTTGCGGCGGCGGCTCACCATGCGCAGCAGGCCGCGGCGGCTGTGGTGATCCTTCGCGTGGGTCTTGAAGTGACCCGTCAGTTCGACGATACGTGCGGTCAGCAGTGCGACCTGGACTTCGGGCGACCCCGTGTCGTTGGTACCGCGGGCGAACTGAGCAACGACTTCCGACTTCTTGATATCTGCAACAGACATGTGATTTCCTTTCTAACTGAACAGGCGGACACGGAAGAATGGCCGTGCCGTGACTTACAACCGGCGCGCATTGTAGCACAACTCGATGCCGTTCTTACCGCTCCCGTCACGGACGCGTCATCGAACACGTCGACGGCATCTCCGTGCGCTGCGCCGGCACCGCGAGCACCGTCCGGAAGCCGTAGCCCGACCCTTCGTTGTCGAAGCGCACGCCCGGCGCGCCGACCTTGTCCATGTCCATCACGTAAAGGGGCTGGATCAGCTGGTGATCCTGCGCGCGCATCCGCGACGCGTGGAAGCCGTCGTCGAACGACAGGCCTTCGAGCGCACGCGCGACCGCGACCGGGTCGGCCGCCCCCGCGCGGGTCATCGCGGCGGCCAGCATCTCGATCATCTGGCTCATCCGCCGCACCGGATAGTCGTCCTGCGCGGCCGGGAAACGGGTCCGGAACGCGCGGTAGAACGCGTCGGATTTGGCCCCGCCCGCGTTCGGATGCCAGTCGGCCACGGCCACCACGCGGCCGACGCCCGCGTCGCCCAGGGCCGCCGGCGCGCCGAGGCTGTTGCCGTAGAACGTATAGAACTTCGCGTCGAGCCCCTGTTCGCGCGCCGCCTTCACGAGCAGCGTGAGGTCGTTGCCCCAGTTGCCGGTCACGACGGCGTCCGCGCCGCTGGCGCGGATCTTCGCGATATACGGCGAGAAATCCTTGATCCGGCCGATCGGGTGGAATTCGTCGCCCGCGATCGTCACGTCCGGGCGCCGCGCGGCCAGCGCCTGCCGTGCGAGGGTGCTGACGTCGTGGCCGAAGCTGTAGTCCTGGTTCAGCAGATAGACCTTGCGCAGCGCGCGATCGCGCGCCATCACGTCCGCGAGCGCGGCCATCCGCATGCCGGCATGCGCATCGAAGCGGAAATGCCAGAAACTGCAACGCGCGCCGGTCAGCGCCGGATCGTCGGCCGAATAGTTCAGGAACAGCATCCGGCTGTCCGGATTGCGCGCGTTCAGCTTGTCGAGCGCCGCGACGAGCGCGGCCGCGACGGCCGAGCTGTTGCCCTGCGCGACAAAGCCGATATGGCGGTCGGCCGCCGCGCGCAACTGCACGAGCGCCTCCTCCGGGCTGCCCTTGCTGTCGAGCACGACGAGTTCGAGCGGATGCGCGCCATCGCGCAGCTTCACGCCGCCCGCCGCGTTGACCTGCTCGACACCGAAACGCAGGTTGCGCTCGACCGCCGCCCCCGCGTTCGCGAACGGGCCCGACATCCCTTCGATCAGCGCGATCCGCACCGGCTCGCCACCGGCAAACGCGGACGACGCCAGCATCCACCCCGCGCTCCACGCGAGCGCGCACCGCTTCCAACCCTGCATCGGCCACCTGCCCTTCAATCTGCCCGAGAAGCGCGGATCATAGGCCGCCGCGACCGCCGCCCGCAAGCGCGACAGCTGCGATCCGCACCGATTTTTCGCATGCGATGCGCCGTCGCGCGCCGTCCGTGATAAAACGGGACTTGTTTCCGTGTTCTGGAGAATCCGATGCGCATTCGCATTCCCGCGCGCCTGCCGGTGCTGGCCGTCTGCGCTACCGCGCTGCTGGCCGGTTGCGCGCAACCGTGGCAGCAATACCAGGCCGGCCAGGACGAGTCGGCGATCGTCGCACGCATGGGCCCGCCGCGCGAGATCTACGACCTGCCCGGCGGCGGCAAGCGCCTGATGTGGCCGACCCAGCCAATGGGCGAAATCACGGTCGCGGCCGACGTCGATGCGGCCCACCGGATCGTCAACGTGCGTCAGGTGCTGCAGCCGAGCGAGTTCTATCGCGCGGAGATCGGCAAGTGGACGAAGACCGACGTCCTCGTCAATTTCGGACGCCCGGTCGAGACGTCCTACTTCCCGCTGATGAAACGCGAGGTGTGGACGTACCGGTATCTCGAGGACAACGTCTGGTACATGATGTACAGCTTCTACTTCGATCCGCAGGGCATCCTGCGCACCACGCAGAAAACGCCGGACCCGCTGCACGATCCCGATCGCCGCACCCTGTTCTGACCGATTGCGCATTCAAGCGCAATTGTCGCAATGGCCATTTACGAATTATTGCGTGAATGGCCATTTCATTTTTTCCGTCGTCTTATTTAATTCGAAGAACAAGACGGAAATCTTTTCCGATTCCTGACATTCCGATGGCAAGCCGCTGAACGCCCCGTCAAGCGGGCCACTGCGCGCATACAGGCATGGGCCGTGCATGTCATGCGTCGCGCTGGTGCATGCAATGCACTATGCCCAATCAATTTGAAACAATTTGTTTCAGTTCACCCGGAGTGCTAGGGCATACCCCTAATATCAGTCGAAATTCAACCTTTCAATTTAGAAAGAATTCGCTTGCGCCATTTCGGCCGATATTTATTTGCCTTTATCACAAAGGAGTCCTCATGAATCGCCCCAAGAGCATGCTGGTTGCCAACATTGCCTGGGCCCGCGAGACGCGCGAACACACGCCCGGCTTCTTCGACGCGCTCGCGCGCGGCCAGAACCCGCGCGTCCTGTGGATCGGCTGCGCCGACAGCCGCGTGCCGGCGGAAACCATCACGCACTGCGCGCCCGGCGAGCTGTTCGTCCATCGCAACATCGCGAACCTGTTCCATCCCGACGACGACAATTCCGCCAGCGTGCTCGAGTACGCGGTGCGGGTGCTGAAGGTCGATCACGTGATCGTGTGCGGCCACTACGGATGCGGCGGCGTGCGCGCATCGCTGCTGCCGCCGCCCGCCGACCTGCCGCACGTCGCGCGCCGCATCGCACCGCTCTGCGCGCTCGCGCGGCGCCATCGCGACACGCTCGACGGGCTCGACGACATGGCCGCCGCCGACCGCCTCGCCGAGCTGAACGTGCTCGAACAGGTGCGGCTGCTGCGCGCGTCGCCGATCGTGCGCGGTCGCGAACGGCCGCCGCTCGTGCACGGCTGGATCTTTTCGCTCGCCGACGGCCGCCTGAAGGAGCTCGATTCCGGCTATGCGGCATTGCCGACCGAAGCCGAGCCCGAACCTGTCGCGACCGCCGCCGCGCTCGGTTGACCCGCGCCCTGCCCTTCCTGCCAACGAAACCACCCCAACCATGAAACTGAACGAGCGCCTGTCCACCCTGCCGCGCGACATCGTCGCCGGCATCGTCGTTTTCCTCGTTGCGCTACCGCTCTGTCTCGGTATCGCCAACGCCTCCGGCGTCGAGCCGTTCGCCGGGCTCGTGTCGGGCATCGTCGGCGGCATCGTCGTCGCGCTGCTGAGCGGCTCGTCGCTGTCCGTCAGCGGACCGGCCGCCGGCCTCGTCGTGATCGTCGTCGAAGGGATCGCGCAACTCGGCAGCTTCTCCGCGTTCCTGCTCGCGGTGCTGCTGTCCGGCGTGCTGCAGTTCGGCTTCGGCATGCTGCGCGCCGGCCGCTTCGCCGCGTACGTGCCGTCGCCCGTCATCAAGGGCATGCTCGCCGCGATCGGCCTGCTACTGATCGTGAAGCAGATTCCGTTCGCCTTCGGCATTGGCGGCTCGGCCGCGCAATCGTTTGCGAACTGGCCGGGGCTGCCGGTCGCATGGGCCGCCACGGCCATCGCGCTCGCGTCGCTCGCGCTGCTGGTGGCATGGGACACCCCCGCGCTGCGCCGCTTCGCGCTGGTGCGCTCGGTGCCCGCGCCGCTCGCGGTGGTCGTGCTCGGCATCGGCGCGACGCTGGTGCTGGGTGTCGTCGCGCCCGCGGTCGCGCCGGGCGCCGCCCACCGCGTCACCTTGCCCGAACTCGGATCGTTCACCGCCTTCGCGGCATCGCTCAAGCACGCGGAGCTCGGCCCCAACTTCGCGCAGCTCGTCAATCCGGACGTGTGGCGCGTCGCGATCACGCTCGCGGTCGTCGCCAGTCTCGAAACCCTGCTGAGCCTCGAAGCGGTCGAACAGATCGACCCGAAGCACCGGCCGGTGCAACCCGACCGCGAACTGAAGGCCCAGGGCGTCGGCAATCTCGTCGCGGGCGCGGTCGGCGGCCTGCCGATCACGTCGGTGATCGTGCGCAGCTCGGTGAACGTCAACGCGGGCGCGCAAAGCCGGATGTCGGCGATCGTCCACGGGGTGCTGCTGCTCGCCAGCGTGTTCGCGCTCACCGGGCTGATCAACCTGATCCCGCTCGCGAGCCTCGCCGCGATCCTGATCCACACGGGCTTCAAGCTGGCGAAGCCGGCGCTGTTCCGCTCGGTGATGAAACAGGGGCCGGCCGCGTTCGTGCCGTTCGCCGCGACGATCGTCGGCGTGCTGGCGGTCGACCTGCTGTTCGGCATCGCGCTCGGCCTCGCGTGCAGCGTGCTCGCCGTCGCCGTCGCGAACCTGAAGAGCCCCGTCACGCTCGCGCAGCATGACGACCACTTCCTGCTGTCGTTCCGCAAGGACGTGTCGTTTCTGGGCAAGGTACAGGTCAAGCACCATCTGCGGCACATTCCGGACCGCGCGGCGGTGATCATCGACGCGACGCGCGCCGACTACATCGATCACGACGTGCTCGAACTGCTCGATGCGTTCGTCGCCGATGCGCCGCGGCGCGGGATCGCGGTCGAGTTCCGCCGGCGCCAGCCGGCGCCACGCACGGCGGCGCGCCGCTGGCTGTTCCGCGCGCCGGCCGCCGAATGAGCGGCCGATGAAAAAACACCCCGGCGGCGCAGGGCCGCACGGGGCGTTTCGGACAACGTGACGCGCGGCGCTTACGAGCGCTGCGGGTTGACCTTGTCGTCCTTCGAGTGCAGCTTGTTCAGCGCGGAAATGTACGCCTTCGCGGACGCGGCGACGATATCCGGATCGGTGCCGACGCCGTTGACGATCCGCCCGCTCTTCGACAGCCGGACGGTCACTTCGCCCTGCGCCTGCGTGCCGGTCGTGATCGCGTTCACCGAGTACAGCAGCAGCTCGGACCCGCTGCCGACCTCACCCTCGATCGCATTGAACGTCGCATCGACCGGGCCGTTGCCGCGCGCCTCGCCGGTCACTTCCTTGCCTTCGACCGCGAACACGACCTTCGCCTGCGGCTGCTCGCCCGTTTCCGAACGCTGCGACAGCGACACGAACTTGAAGTGCTCCTGCTCCTGCGCGAGCGCCGACTCCTCGGACACGATCGCGATGATGTCCTCGTCGAAGATCTCCGCCTTGCGGTCGGCCAGATCCTTGAAGCGCATGAACGCGGCATTCAATTCCGCTTCGCTGTCGAGCGACACGCCGAGCTCCTGCAGGCGCTGCTTGAACGCGTTGCGGCCCGACAACTTGCCGAGCACGATCTTGTTCGCGGTCCAGCCCACGTCTTCCGCGCGCATGATCTCGTAGGTGTCGCGCGCCTTCAGCACGCCGTCCTGGTGAATGCCCGACGCGTGCGCGAATGCGTTCGCGCCGACCACCGCCTTGTTCGGCTGCACGACGAAGCCGGTGATCTGCGACACGAGCTTCGACGTCGGCACGATCTGCGACGTGTCGATGCCGACGTCGAGGCCGAAATAGTCCTTGCGGGTCTTCACGGCCATCACGATTTCCTCGAGCGACGTATTGCCCGCGCGCTCGCCGAGACCGTTGATCGTGCACTCGACCTGACGCGCGCCGCCGATCTTCACGCCGGCGAGCGAGTTCGCGACCGCCATCCCGAGGTCGTTGTGGCAGTGCACCGAAAAGATCGCCTTGTCCGAGTTCGGAATGCGCTCGCGCAGCGTCTTCACGAGGTTGCCGTAGAGTTCCGGCACGCCGTAGCCGACCGTATCGGCGATGTTGATCGTCGTCGCGCCTTCCGCGATCACGGCTTCCAGCACGCGGCACAGGAAATCCATGTCCGAGCGGCTGCCGTCTTCCGGCGAGAACTCGACGTTGTCGGTGAACTTGCGTGCGAAACGCACCGCGAGGCGCGCCTGCTCGAACACCTGGTCGGGCGTCATCCGCAGCTTCTTCTCCATGTGCAGCGGCGACGTCGCGATGAACGTGTGGATCCGGAAGCTGTTGGCCGGCTTCAGCGCGTCGGCCGCGCGCTGGATGTCCTTGTCGTTGGCCCGCGCCAGCGAGCAGATCGTGCTGTCCTTCACGAGACCGGCGATCGTGTGGATCGCGTCGAAATCGCCGTTCGAGCTGGCGGCGAAGCCGGCCTCGATCACGTCGACCTTCATCCGCTCGAGATTCTTCGCGATACGGATTTTCTCTTCCTTCGTCATCGATGCACCGGGCGATTGCTCGCCGTCACGCAACGTCGTATCGAAAATGATCAGCTTGTCTGTCATGGGGGGCTCCAGGGCTCTTTTATACGGAAGTCAAACGTAACGAGATCGCGCCACCGCTGGCGACGCTCAACAACAGACGAGGCTTGAGACGGAGGGCGAGAACGGTCAGCGCGGCAGGCGCGCCAAAGCTGGCGCGCGTAGCGGCGCACCGGCTAGAAGGAGGGAGAGGCGGGGAAATGCAGTCATGCCAAAGACTATAGCGACATTCGGTTGGCCGCGCAATCGGACGGCACCCGGGGATCGACGCGCCCCCGGCTCGAAAAAGGGGCACATGAAAACGGCGGCCCCGAGGCCGCCGTTTTCGGGCAAATCGCGCGCCGGCGTCAGTGATCGCGCTGCGACGAGCGCGCCGGATTGGCGCGCCCGCGGATGGCCTGGTAGGCCCAGAACACGTAGCCGGACAGCCCGTACAACACGAACAGGCAGAACAGCATCAGCGGCGGATCGGACGACACGAGCACGAACGCGACCACGACGAGCAGGATGGCCGCGAACGGCACACGGTGCCGCACGTCGAGCGCCTTGCCGCTGTAGAACGGCGCGTTCGACACCATCGTCACGCCCGCGTAGATCGTCAGCGCGAACGCGACCCACGGCAGCCAGCCGAGCTTCATCGGCACGCGGTTGTCGGTCGCGAGCCACACGAAGCCCGCGATCAGCGCGGCGGCGGCCGGGCTCGGCAGCCCCTGGAAGAAGCGCTTGTCGACCACGCCGATGTTCGTGTTGAAGCGCGCGAGGCGCAGCGCGGCGCCCGAGCAATAGACGAACGCGGCGAGCCAGCCCCAGCGGCCCAGATCCTTCAGTACCCACTCGTACATCACGAGCGCGGGCGCGACGCCGAACGACACCATGTCCGACAGGCTGTCGAACTGCTCGCCGAACGCGCTCTGCGTATGGGTCATGCGCGCGACGCGCCCGTCCATCCCGTCGAGCACCATCGCGACGAAAATCGCGATCGCGGCGATCTCGAAGCGCACGTTCATCGCCTGCACGACCGCGAAGAAGCCGCAGAACAGCGCGGCGGTCGTGAATGCGTTCGGCAGCAGATAGATGCCGCGCGTCTTCAGGAACCGCTGGCGCGCGGCGCGGCGGCTTTCGAGCGGCGCCGGATCGGGCGCCATCACCTTGTTGCGGCGGAACGGGCGTGGCGTCTGGCCGGAGCCGTTGCGCGGCCGACGCGGTTTGAATGCGGCCATCGTGCGCCCCGCCGCTTACTGCTCGAGCTCGGCGAGGATCGTCGACGACGCGTAGACCTTCTCGCCGATCGACACCTTCGCGCGGCTGCCGAGCGGCAGGTACACGTCGACGCGCGAACCGAAGCGGATGAAACCGTAGCGCTGGCCGCGCGACAGCGGCTCGCCGGCGCGCACGTAGCAGAGGATCCGGCGCGCGATCAGGCCGGCGATCTGCACCGAGGTGACGGTCTTGCCGCTCGCCGTCTGGATCACGACCGCATTGCGCTCGTTCTCGGTCGACGCCTTGTCGATCGCCGCGTTCAGGAACGCGCCCGGGAAGTACTCGACCTTGCTGATCGCGCCATCGACCGGCGAGCGCTGCGAATGGACATTGAAGACATTCATGAACACGCTGATCTTCAGCGCTTCGCGGTTCGCGTACGGATCCTGCGCGATCTCGACCGCGACGATGCGGCCGTCCGCCGGGCACAGCACCGCGTTCGGCTGCGCCGGGATCGGGCGCTGCGGGTCACGGAAGAACTGGACGACGAAGACGAGCAGCAGCCAGAACGGCCACGCGAAGCCGAAGCCCCCGACGGCATGGATCAACAGCGCGATGACGGCTGCAATCGCGATGAACGGCCAGCCTTCGCGCGCGATGATCGGATGAGGATAGTTCATGGATTCGTTCTGTGTTCGGTGAATTGCAAAGCCCGTAGCATAACAAAAGCCGCCCGGGGCACTGCTGCCTTCGGACGGCTTTTTGATACCGGCCCTTCGCTCGAAGGGCCGGAACAGCACGGGATGCTCAGTTCTTCGTCTGGTCGACGAGCTTGTTCTTCGCGATCCACGGCATCATCGCACGCAGCTTCGCACCGACCTGCTCGATCTGGTGCTCGGCCGTCAGGCGGCGGCGCGACTGCAGCGTCGGGGCGCCTGCCTTGTTCTCGAGAATGAAGCTCTTCGCGTACTCGCCCGTCTGGATGTCGGTCAGGCACTGCTTCATCGCCTTCTTCGTCTCTTCCGTGACGATGCGCGGGCCCGTCACGTACTCGCCGTACTCGGCGTTGTTCGAGATCGAGTAGTTCATGTTCGCGATGCCGCCTTCGTAGATCAGGTCGACGATCAGCTTCAGTTCGTGCAGGCACTCGAAGTACGCCATTTCCGGCGCGTAGCCGGCTTCGACCAGCGTCTCGAAACCTGCCTTGATCAGCTCGACCGTGCCGCCGCACAGCACGGCCTGCTCGCCGAACAGGTCGGTTTCGGTTTCTTCACGGAAGTTCGTCTCGATGATGCCGGCACGGCCGCCGCCGTTCGCTGCCGCGTACGACAGCGCGATGTCGCGCGCCGCGCCCGACTTGTTCTGCGCAACCGCGATCAGGTGCGGCACGCCGCCACCTTGCGAGTACGTGCCGCGCACGGTGTGGCCCGGTGCCTTCGGCGCGATCATGATCACGTCGAGGTCGGCGCGCGGGATCACCGCGCCGTAGTGGACGTTGAAGCCGTGCGCGAACGCGAGCGCCGCGCCCTGCTTGATGTTCGCGTGGACTTCCTTCGCGTACACGTCGGCGATCTGCTCGTCCGGCAGCAGCATCATGACGACGTCCGCGCCCTTCACCGCTTCCGCGACTTCCTTGACCGACAGGCCGGCGTTCTCGGCCTTGCTCCACGACGCGCCGCCCTTGCGCAGGCCGACCGTCACGTTCACGCCGCTGTCCTTCAGGTTCAGCGCGTGTGCATGGCCTTGCGAGCCGTAGCCGATGATCGTGACTTGCTTGCCCTTGATGAGGGAGAGGTCAGCGTCTTTGTCGTAGAAAACGTTCATGATGGTTCCTTCGCTAATTCAAAAAATTCAATAATTCGTTCGGATGGAGTACTGCGGGCCGGGACATGACGGCGCACCCGGCGTGCCTCTTTGGCTATGTCGGCATCACACCTTCAGGATGCGCTCGCCGCGTCCGATGCCGGAGCTGCCGGTGCGCACGGTCTCGAGGATCGCGCCCGCGTCCAGCCCCTGGATGAATGCGTCGAGCTTGTCGCTCGCGCCCGTCAATTCGATCGTGTAGGTCTTCTCGGTCACGTCGATGATGCGGCCGCGGAAAATGTCCGACATCCGCTTCATTTCTTCGCGCTCCTTGCCCACTGCACGTACCTTGATCAGCATCAGCTCGCGTTCGATGTGTGCACCGTCGGTCAGGTCCACCACTTTCACCACCTCGATAAGGCGGTTCAGATGCTTCGTGATCTGTTCGATCACGTCGTCGGAGCCAATGGAAACGATGGTGAGCCGCGACAGCGATTGATCTTCGGTCGGCGCCACCGTCAAGGTTTCGATGTTGTAGCCGCGTGCGGAAAACAGGCCGACCACGCGCGACAGCGCGCCCGGTTCGTTCTCCAGCAGGACGGAAATGATGTGTCTCATGTTCGCTTCTTCCAGAATGTGTCCGTGTCGATTCACTCGCGCCGCGCGCCGCCGCGTGCCGCACCGCCCTTCGTGAAGGCGGCCGCATCGGGCCGGGCGCGCGTCGCGCCGTTACAGATCTTCCGATCCGAGCAGCATCTCGGTGATGCCCTTGCCGGCCTGTACCATCGGCCAGACGTTTTCGGTCGGATCGGTCTGGAAGTCGAGAAACACGGTGCGGTCCTTCAGGCGCAGCGCTTCCTTCAGCGCCGGCTCCACATCCGAAGTCTTTTCGATCCGCATGCCGACATGGCCGTACGCTTCGGCGAGCTTCACGAAATCCGGCAGCGCATCCATGTACGAATGCGAATAGCGCTTGCTGTATTCGATCTGCTGCCACTGGCGGACCATGCCGAGGTAGCGGTTGTTCAGCGAAATGATCTTCACGGGCGTGTCGTACTGCAGGCAGGTCGACAGTTCCTGGATGCACATCTGGATCGAGCCTTCGCCCGTGATGCACAGCACGTCGTCGTCCGGATGGGCCATCTTGACGCCCATCGCCGCCGGCAGGCCGAAGCCCATCGTGCCGAGGCCGCCGGAGTTGATCCAGCGACGCGGCTTGTTGAAACGGTAGAACTGCGCGGCCCACATCTGGTGCTGGCCGACGTCCGAGCACACGAACGCATTGCCGTCCGTCAGCTCCCACGCCTTCTCGACCACGTACTGCGGCTTGATGATCTCGCTTTCGCGGTCGTACTTCAGGCAGTCCTTCGCGCGCCAGCCTTCGATGTCCTTCCACCATTGCGCGAGCGCTTCGGTGTCGGGGCCATGCTCGGCCGTCTGCAGCTGCTCGATCAGCTCCTTCAGCACTTCCTTCACGTCGCCGACGATCGGGATGTCGACCTTCACGCGCTTCGAGATCGACGACGGGTCGATGTCGATGTGAATGATCTTGCGCGGGCGCGACGCGAAGTGCGCCGGGTCGCCGATCACGCGGTCGTCGAAGCGGGCGCCGATCGCGATCAGCACGTCGCAGTGCTGCATCGCCATGTTCGCTTCGTAGGTGCCGTGCATGCCGAGCATGCCGAGGAATTTCTTGTCCGACGCGCGATAGCCGCCGAGGCCCATCAGCGTGTTCGTGACCGGGTAGCCGAGCAGGTCCGCGAACTGGTTCAGTTCACGCGACGCGTCGGCGAGGATGATGCCGCCCCCCGTGTAGATGTACGGACGCTTCGCCGTCAGCAGCAGCGACACGGCCTTGCGGATCTGACCCGAATGGCCCTTCGTGACGGGGTTGTACGAACGCAGCGACACGCTCTTGATCGGCTCGTACTGGCACGGCGTCTTCGAGATGTCCTTCGGGATGTCGATCAGCACCGGGCCCGGACGGCCGGTGCGGGCGATATAGAACGCCTTCTTGACGGTTTCCGCGAGGTCGCGCACGTCCTTCACGAGGAAGTTGTGCTTCACGCACGGACGCGTGATGCCGACGGTGTCGCATTCCTGGAACGCATCCTGACCGATCGCGGCCGTCGGCACTTGGCCGCTGATCACGACCATCGGGATCGAATCCATGTAGGCCGTTGCGATGCCGGTCACCGCATTGGTGACACCGGGGCCCGACGTCACGAGGCAGACGCCGACGTTGCCGGTGGAGCGCGCATACGCATCGGCTGCGTGCACGGCCGCCTGTTCATGGCGCACCAGCACGTGCTGAATCTTGTCCTGCTTGTACAGCTCGTCGTAGATGTAGAGAACCGAGCCGCCGGGGTAGCCCCAGATGAATTCGACGTTTTCGTCGGCCAGTGCCTTCATGAGCACGGTGCCGCCGATGGAGTCGCTATCGGGAGGGGAAAGGGGTTCCGACGTGGAGAATTCCGCGCTGGGCATGTTCATTTTGACCTTTCGAATTTTCGGCAAAAAATTGATCGGGTGCTCTCTGCCGGGCTTGTGGCTCGGGTTCAAGCGGCGCGTCCAGTTTGAAGGGCGGGCTTCTTGGGCCAGCCTCAAATGAGACCATCATTTCATGTTGCGAATCGCTGACGATAGCGGGTCGTGATGGGGCCGTCAAGCAAAATATCCCGCAGCGCATCATGCGCGCCGCCCGGCGCCCCGCCGGCGCGGCTCGCGCGCAACTGCGGCGCCCGACCCGGTGCCAAGCCGCGCGAAAATTTGATAGCATCCGCGGGTTTTACGAAATTTTTCGACCTTTTACACCACGCAGCGGGCCGCAGCGCATACCTTCACGGAATGGCATCAGACAAGGAACTCGCCGACTTTCTGGCGGGCGTCGAAAGGCGCGCGTTCAAGCAGGCTGCGTACGCCGTGCGTGACGACGATGCATCGCTCGACATCGTGCAGGACGCGATGATCAAGCTCGCGGAGAAGTACGGCGACCGGCCGTCGGCCGAGCTGCCGCTGCTGTTTCAGCGGATCCTGCAGAACGCGATCCACGACTGGTTCCGCCGGCAGAAGGTCCGCAATACGTGGGTGACGCTCTTCTCGTCGCTGAACAACACCGACGACGACGACTTCGACCCGCTCGAAACGCTCGAATCCGCGGATGACAACGCGGGCGTCGAAAGCAGCGAACACCGCCTCGAAAGAGAGCAGGTTCTGGCCCTGATCGACGAAGAAATCCAGAAGCTTCCGACGCGTCAACGGGAAGCGTTCCTGATGCGTTATTGGGAAGATATGGATGTCGCCGAGACTGCCGCCGCAATGGGGTGCTCCGAGGGCAGCGTGAAGACGCACTGCTCGCGAGCCACTCACACCCTGGCGCAAGCGCTCAAGGCCAAAGGAATCACGCTATGAGCTCCGCAAACCGAGAACACGAATTCGCGCTGAAGGTGCGCCGCGCGCTGGACGAGCGCGCGGCCGCCCTGCCTGCCGCGACCACCGATCGGCTGGCCGTCGCCCGCCGGGCCGCGCTCGCGCGCAAGAAGCCCGAAGCCGCGACCGCGCCGGTGTTCGTGCCGGCCTTCGCCGGCGCGGCCGGTGCCTACGGCCCGACGCCCGCGAATCGCCGGCCGACGTCGTTCGCGCGCCGCCTGCTGCGCGCGTGGCCGCTCGCATTGCTGCTCGCGGGGCTCGTCGGCATCGCGTACTGGGAAGACATGCAGCGCACCGCCGAACTCGCCGACATCGACGCGGCGATGCTCAGCGACGACCTGCCGCTCAACGCGTATCTCGACCACGGGTTCAACGCGTATCTTTCACGCGCTCACTAACAGACAATAACGAGGGGATCGTACGGGTGAGTCAGAAGCGCGGCCTGGCCGTATTTTTCGGATGCGTGATCGCGATCGCCGTTTCCTACGTCGCCACGTATCCCCGATTCCACCCGGCCCCCGCGACGACGCCCGTCGCGACCGCCAACCCTGCCGCGCCGGCATCGGCCGCGGCCGGACTCACCACCGAACTGCCCCCGCTGCCCCTGCCCTTGCCGCTGCCGGCCGCCGCCGGCCCGCTGGCGTGGGCGCGCCTCACGCCGGCGCAGCACGCGGCCCTCGCGCCGTTCGCCGACCAGTGGGACGGCTTCAGCGATGCTCGCAAGCGAAAATGGCTGAAGATCGCATCGCGTTTCGCGAAGTTGTCGCCGGATGACCAGAAGCGCCTGCAGGAGCGCATGGCCGAGTGGGCGAAGATGACGCCCGAGCAGCGCCGCGTCGCGCGCGAGAACTACCAGAGCGCGAAGGAGCTGTCCGCGCAGGCGCGCGAGCGCGCATGGAAGGCCTACCAGCAACTCCCCGAGGAGCAGAAGGAACGGCTTGCCGCCGCCGAGCGCCGCCGCAAGCCGAGCGTCGTCAGCGCGCCGCCGACCGTCGCGGACCGCGACGTCCGCCGCCTCGTCAACTCGCACGAACACCCGGCGAGCGGCGCGGCCGCCGCTCCGGCGCCCGCGTCGACCGGCGCCGCCGCGCAGCCGGTGCCCGCGTCGTCGACGTCCGGCACCGCATCGGCCCCGGCCGCCGTGGCGCCGGTGTCGCCCGCCGACGCGCCTTCGCTGTTCAAGGGCTCCTGAGCGGCCGTGGCGAACGCCCGCGCTTCCGAGACCCCGGCCGCCGCGCCGTCCGTGCGGCGGCGCCTCGCCGCACTGCTCTACGAAGGCGTGCTGCTGTTCGGCGTCGTGTTCTTCGCGGGGCTCGCGTTCAGCCTCGCGACGCAGCAACGCAACGGCCTCGTTCATCACAACCTGCTTGCCGCGTGGATCGCGCTCGTCGTCGGCGCGTATTTCGTCTGGTTCTGGACACACGGCGGCCAGACGCTGCCGATGAAAACCTGGCGGCTGCGGCTCGAATCGGCGAACGGCCGGCCGTTGAGCGCCGGCCACGCGCTCGTCCGCTACGTGCTCGGCTGGCTGTGGTTCCTGCCGCCGCTCGCGCTGCATCCGCTCCTGGGCCTGTCGGTACCCGTCACGCTTGCGCTCGCCGCCGCATGGGTCGTCGCGTGGGCCGGCGCCGCCCGGTTGCACGCCGGACGCCAGTTCCCGCACGACCGGATCGCCCGCACGCGCGTCGTCGCGATACCACGCTGACGCGTCGCCGCATTCACCAGACGAAAGCCCCTCGCCCGGCGCCCTCATCGAGCCGCGGAGCCTGGCCTGACACGCCCCGAGCGTTCAGTGCGACAGGTTACGCAACGCCCGTTCATTCACTGCTAAACACCCTTCGACGGTCGTAATAAGAACGTCTCGTGACTGTCACGGCACAGTCACGCCCGCATGGCGGAATGCCGGTAATGTCAACCGGCGCGAGTCATGCATGGGCCAGAAAACGTCCGCGACCTCACTGTTTCGCCACCCCATCGGCGCCCGCGCCGCCACTGCGTTCCTGTCCGGCTCGGGGGCAACCGACGGCGTGGTGTCGCACAAGCCGCCCGTTGCGCACACCACCCAGCACGAGGACCCGGAGCCGTCCGCCCACCGCTACCGCACCATCTGGCTGTCCGACATCCACCTCGGCTCGAGCGGCTGTCAGGCGCCCTACCTGCTGGATTTCCTGCGTCACAACGATTCGGAATACCTGTACCTCGTCGGCGACATCATCGACGGCTGGCAGCTGAAGAAAGGCTGGTACTGGCCGCAGGCGCACAACGACGTCGTGCAGAAGATCCTGCGCAAGGCGCGCAAGGGCACGCAGGTCGTCTACATCCCCGGCAACCACGACGAAGGCGCGCGGCAGTTCTGCGATCTCGCGTTCGGCGACATCCAGGTGCGCGGCGAGGCATTTCACACGACGCTCGCAGGCAAACGTTTGTGGATCGTGCACGGCGACCTGTTCGACGGCGTGATCCAGCACGCGAAATGGCTCGCGTACCTCGGTGACACGCTCTACACGCTGATCCTCGTGCTGAACCGCTGGTTCAACCGGATCCGCAGCCGGCTCGGCTTCCAGTACTGGTCGCTGTCGCAGTACCTGAAGCACCAGGTCAAGAACGCGGTCAATTTCATCTCGCAGTTCGAGACCGTGATGACCGACGAGGCGCGCCGCCGCGGCTGCGACGGCGTCGTGTGCGGCCACATCCACAAGGCCGAGATCCGCGACATCGACGGCGTGCTGTACTGCAACGACGGCGACTGGGTCGAAAGCCTGTCCGCGCTCGTCGAAACGATGGAAGGCGAACTGAAGATCGTCTACTGGACGGTGATGCGCACCGCACCGTCGGAGACCACGTCGCGCAAGGCCAAGGCCGCTGCCTGACACAACCCTACTTACAGGACATGCCGCGATGAAGATCATGATCGTCACCGACGCGTGGGAACCGCAGGTCAACGGCGTCGTGCGCACGCTGAAGAGCACGGCGCGCGAACTCACGGCGCTCGGCCACCGCGTCGAGCTGCTGACGCCGCTGGAATTCCGCACGGTGCCCTGCCCGACCTACCCCGAGATCCGCCTGTCGATCCTGCCGTACCGCAAGCTGCGCGCACGGATCGATGCGTTCGCACCCGACGCGCTGCACATCGCGACCGAAGGCCCGCTCGGCCTCGCCGCACGGCGCTATGCGCGCGCCCGCAAGCTGCCGTACACGACCGCGTATCACACGCGCTTTCCGGAATACGTGCAGGCGCGCTTCGGCATCCCGCTCGCGGCGACCTACCGCTTCCTGCACTGGTTCCACGGCCCGTCGCTCGCGGTGATGGCGCCGACCCCGGTCGTCAAGCAGGACCTCGAGAAATTCGGCTTCACGAACGTCGTGCTGTGGACCCGCGGCGTCGACCTCGACATCTTCCGGCCGATGGAGTCGAAGGTGCTCAACACCGCGCGGCCGATCTTCCTGTACGTGGGCCGCGTCGCGATCGAGAAGAACGTCGAGGCGTTCCTGCGCCTCGACCTGCCCGGCTCGAAGTGGGTCGCGGGCGAAGGCCCCGCGCTCGCGGAACTGAAGTCGCGCTACCCGGAGGCGAACTATCTCGGCGTGCTGTCACAGGCGGAGCTCGCGAAGGTGTATGCTGCGGCCGACGTGTTCGTATTCCCGAGTCGCACCGACACGTTCGGCCTCGTGCTGCTCGAAGCCCTCGCCTGCGGCACGCCGGTGGCCGCATATCCCGTCACGGGTCCGATCGACGTGCTCGGCGAAGGCAATGCCGGCGCGATGCACGAGGATCTGCAGGAAGCCTGCCTCGAGGCGCTGAAGATCGAACGCACGACTGCGCGCGCGTGGGCCGAACGCTTCTCGTGGCGCGCGGCATCCGAGCAGTTCGCGTCGCATCTGAAGCCGCTGCCGAAGACCGCGTACTCGCCAGCCGAAGGTGCCGCCGTTTGAAACGAGACCTGAACGACAAGATCCCGCCCCCCGCCGCGACGCCGCGGCACCGCCCGTTCGACGAGGAAGAGCCGCACGCCGACGCGGACGTGCACGCGCACGAACCGCTCGGCCCCGACGACCGGCTCGCGCCGCTGCCGCCGAACCCGTACAAGCGCCACCGCGGCATCACGCGCGCGTGGTTCGCCCTCAAGCATTCGCTGAACGGGTTTCGCGTCGCGATCCGCGAGGAAAGCGCGTTTCGCCAGGAGCTCACGCTCGCCGCGCTGATGCTGCCGATCGGCGCATTCGCGCCGGTGCCGGCCGCGTCGCGCGCGCTGCTGATCGGCTCGGTGCTGCTGGTGCTGATCGTCGAGCTGCTGAACTCGAGCGTCGAAGCCGCGATCGACCGCATCTCGCTCGAACGTCACGAACTGTCGAAACGCGCGAAGGACCTCGGCAGCGCGGCCGTGACGGTCGCGCTGTTCGCGTGCGTGACGACCTGGGGCTTCGTGCTCGGGCCGGTCGTCGCACGCTGGCTCGGCTTCTAGGCAACCGCCCGGCGCCATTCCCGCTGCCCGCGTGCGGCGCTGCACCATGCGCCGCGCGGGGCCGCGATCACGAAATGCCCCGATGTGGCGAAACCCCGGTTTATAATCGTCCGCTAGACATAGAACAGCAACCCGCGCCGGACGAATCACGCAGCATCGATTGCAGCGCCCGCCAGTCCGGCACACACAGGGCCGGACGACATGGAAGCGAAACCTCCCCGCCGCACCCGCGAACGGATTCTCGAGTTGTCGTTGAAACTCTTCAACGAGATCGGCGAGCCGAACGTCACCACCACGACGATCGCCGAGGAAATGGAAATCAGTCCAGGCAACCTGTACTACCATTTCCGCAACAAGGACGACATCATCAACAGCATCTTCGCGCAGTTCGAGCAGCAGATCGAACGGCGGCTGCGCTTCCCCGAAGATCACCGTCCGACGATCGACGAAACCTGGTCGTACCTGCAGTACATGGCCGATTTCATGTGGACCTACCGGTTCCTGTATCGCGACCTCAACGACCTGCTCGCACGCAACCGCACGCTCGAGACACACTTCAAGCAGATCATCAGCCACAAGGTGCGCTTCGCACACGACATGTGCGAGCTGCTCGTCTCCGATGCCGAAATGGTCGCGACGCCCGCCGAGATCGAAGTCATCGCCACCAACATGGCCGTGATCTCGACGTACTGGCTGTCGTATCAGTACGTGATGCATCCGCGCAAATACAACGACCAGGACGCGATCCGCGAAGAGCTGCACCAGGTGAGCATGCACGTGATCTCGATCATGGCCCCGTACCTGCGCGGCCGTTCGCGCCAGCTGTTCGACGACCTCGTCTCCGGCAAGCTGCCCAAGCGCCAGTTCACCGACTACCTGCCGCCGCGCGACGGTTCGCCGCGCCCGGCCGGCAGCCCCGTCTCCGGTGGGCAGGCCCCCGCCAAGGACGCGAAGCAATGAAGGCAGTCTGCGTTTACTGCGGTTCGTCGTCCGGCGTGCGGCCGGTCTATGCCGATGCCGCGCGCGCGTTCGGCCGCGCGCTCGTCGACGCGGGCCTCACGCTCGTGTACGGCGGCGGCCGCGTCGGCCTGATGGGCGTGATCGCCGACGAAGTGATGGCGGCCGGCGGCCGTGCGGTCGGCGTGATCCCCGAGCTGCTCGTCGACAAGGAAGTCGGCCATACGGGGCTGTCGGAACTGCACGTCGTGCCCGACATGCACCATCGCAAGAAAATGATGGCCGACCTCTCCGACGCGTTCGTCGCGATGCCCGGCGGCGCCGGCACGCTCGAGGAGCTCTTCGAGGTCTACACGTGGGCGCAGCTCGGCTATCACCGCAAGCCCGTCGCGCTCTACAACATCGATTCGTTCTACGATCCGCTGATCGCGCTGCTGCGCCATACGGTCGACGAAGGCTTCATGCGGCCGGCCTATTTCGACGCGCTGTGCGTCGAATCCGAACCCGTCGCGCTGATCGAGCGGCTGCGCCGCTACCAGCCGCCCGCGCGCGACAAGTGGGCGCCCGACGCAGCGAAGTGACCCTCACCGGAACCCGCACGCGATGACCGCATCGTCCGACCGCAAGGCCGTCCTCATCACCGGCGCGAGCCGCGGCATCGGCCGCGCGACCGCCGTGCTCGCGGCCGAACGCGGCTGGGACGTCGGCATCAACTACGCGCGCGACGCGGCGGCGGCCGAACTGACCGCGCAGGCCGTGCGCGACGCGGGCGGCCGCGCGTGCATCGTCGCGGGCGATGTCGCGAACGAGGCGGACGTCGTCGCGATGTTCGATACCGTTGCGGCCGCGTTCGGACGCCTCGACGCGCTCGTCAACAACGCGGGCATCGTCGCGCCGTCGATGCCGCTCGCCGACATGCCGGTCGACCGGTTGCGGCGGATGTTCGATACCAACGTGCTCGGCGCCTACCTGTGCGCGCGCGAAGCCGCGCGCCGGCTGTCGACCGACCGCGGCGGCCGCGGCGGCGCGATCGTCAACGTGTCGTCGATCGCATCGCGGCTCGGCTCGCCGAACGAGTACGTCGACTACGCGGGCTCGAAAGGCGCGGTCGATTCGCTGACGATCGGCCTCGCCAAGGAACTCGGCCCGCACGGCGTGCGCGTCAACGCGGTACGCCCCGGCCTGATCGAGACCGACATTCATGCAAGCGGCGGCCAGCCGGGCCGTGCGGCCCGCCTCGGCGCGCAAACGCCGCTCGGCCGCGCGGGCGAAGCGCAGGAAGTCGCCGAGGCGATCGTCTGGCTGCTCGGCGATACGGCCTCCTACACGACGGGCGCCCTGCTCGACGTCGGCGGCGGCCGCTGAGCTGACGCGCCGCGCAACAATACGGCGGTCGACAACGCCGCGTGGTCACGCCGCCACAAATCTCCACAATTCCGTGACAGTTTCAGTAAACATCCGTAACAATTCCGTGCTCTACTAGCGGTCATTCAGACAGGTGTCTTAAACATCCTGTCCGTTAGCCGGATGTAATCCCCTTATCGGTCCAGCCCATGTCGCCGGACCGGCTCGACTCGACCCGAGATCTTTTCCATGCCTGGAACCGCAGCGCCCAGCCGGCGACGCACGTCCGTGCCCGCCTCGGCCGCGCACACCCGCTCGACCGCCGATACCGACGTCATCGCGACGCTCGACGTTGCCGGCACGCCCGTTGCCGCATCGACCGCGGCCGCCAGCCCCGCGCGCGACCGCGCGCTGCTGCTCGGCTGGCGCGCCTGGTTGTTCGTTGCCGCCCTGGTGTGCGCGTACACGCTGCCCGGCGTGCTCGGCCACGATCCGTGGAAACAGGACGAAACCTACACGTTCGGCATCATCCAGCACATGCTCGAGACCGGCGACTTCGTCGTGCCGACCAATGCCGGCCTACCCTTCATGGAAAAGCCGCCGCTTTACGCGTGGGTCGCGACCAGCCTCGCGTGGCTGCTGCAGCGCGTGATGCCGCTGCACGACGCGGCGCGCCTGGCGAGCGCCCTGTTCGCCGCGCTCGCATTCGGCTTCATCGCACGTGCGGCCCGCGTGGCCAGCCGGACGGAGAACTGGTTCGACCTGGGCGTGCTCGGCCCGGTCGTGCTGAGCGCGGGCACGCTCGTCGTCATCAAGCACGTGCACGACATGATGACGGACGTCGCATTGTTTGCCGGTACGGCAATGGGGTTCTGCGGACTGCTCGAACTCGTGATGCAGCACGTCGCGCGCGCGCAGCAGATGCGGCACGGGCTGCCGGTGCACCCGGCGAGCCGCTGGGCCGCGCCGCTCTTCGGCGCGGGCGTCGGCATCGCGCTGATGGCGAAGGGGCTGTTCGTGCCGCTCGTGTTCGCGGCCACGCTCGTCTGCACACTGGTGCTCTACCCGGCCTGCCGCACCCGCTCGTTCGCACGCGCGCTCGGCATTGCCGCGCTCGTGTTCGCGCCGTTCGCGCTGATCTGGCCGACCGCGCTGTTCCTGCGCTCGGAGACGCTGTTCATGAAGTGGTTCTGGGACAACAACGTCGGCCGCTTCTTCGGTTTCTCCGTCCCCGAGCTCGGGGCAGAAAACGACAAGCCGCTCTTCATTCTCCGCGCGTTCCTGACCGTCGGTTTCCCGATTGCACCGCTCGCGATCGTCGCGCTCGCACGCGGCGCATGGCGTGACTGGCGCGTGCCGTCTGTCGCGCTGCCCGTGCTGTTCGCCGGTATCGGGCTCGTGGTGCTGCAAATATCCGCGACGTCGCGCCAGCTCTACATCCTGCCGTTCTTCGCACCGCTCGCACTGGTCGCCGCGCAGGCGATCGAGCGCCTGCCGCGCCGGCTGCATCTCGCGTGGGATTACCTGAGCCGCCTCCTGTTCGGCACGGTCGTCGTGCTCGCGTGGGCGATCTGGGCGGTGATGGCCGATCCGGCCGCGTCGCGCGCCGATCTCGCGCTGCTCGGCCGCTGGCTGCCGCTCGACTGGACGATGCCGATCCAGCCCGCGCTCGTGACCGGCGCGCTCGCACTGACGGTCGGCTGGCTGACGCTGCTGCCGAAGTTGCGCACGACGGGCCGGTGGCGCGGCGCGCTGTCGTGGGGCGTCGGCGCGCTCGTCGCGTGGGGGCTCGTCTACACGCTGCTGCTGCCGTGGCTCGATGCCGCGAAGAGCTACCGCTCGGTGTTCGACGACCTGAACGCGCATCTGGCGCTCGAATGGAACGACGGCGACTGCATGGCGAGCCTGCCCGGCTTCGGCGAATCGGAGGCGCCGATGATGTACTACTTCTCCGGCATCCAGCACACGCCGATCGACGACGCGAAGACGACGCGCTGCACGTGGATGATCGTGCAGGGCGTGCGGGCCGTCGAGCCGGCGCCCGGCAGCGAGTGGAAGCTGTTCTGGACGGGCGCCCGCCCGGGCGACAACGACGAGTTGCTGCGCGTTTACGTGCGCACGCCCGAACAGCACCTGCAGTGACACCGGGCGGCGCGATGCGCCGTCCTGCCCGCCTTCGATTTCTTCTTCGGCAATGGCCGCGCTCATCCGCCCGGCCGGTGCGCAGCCCTTGCGCGATACCGGCGCCGGTCCGAGCCCGCCAGCGCCCCAACGGTCGCCGCCCCTTCCGTCATCACGTCGACATCCGGATCGTCAGAACGACGAGCCGGGCTCTCGCAGAAACGCCGTTTCCTCGTCGGTCGACGCGCGGCCGAGAATCGCGTTCCGGTGCGGAAAGCGCCCGAAGCGCTCGACGACCGCCGCATGCAGCAATGCGAAGCGGTGATAGCTCTCGCACCCGGCCTCGTCACGGATGCCCGCGCACAGACGCACGGCCTCGCGCTGGCTCTCGACCGACTCGTCGTGCTCGAACGGCAGATACGCGAACGCACGGTGATGGCCGCTCGGCAACCGCGCGTCCCAGCCGGCCGCGACGACGCGGCGCGCGAGCGCGAGCGCCTTCGAATCGGCGGCAAACGCTCGCGGCGTGCCGCGATGGATGTTGCGCGAGAACTGGTCGAGCACGACGATCAACGCGAGCGCGCCCGACGGCGAATCGGCCCAGTGATCGCAAGCGCCGTCGCATGCAGCGTCGAGCAGCGCGCCATAGCGCGTACGCAGCACGTCGTCGAATGCCGCGCCGCCATTGAACCAGACCGTGCGGTTCTGCCCGAATTCGGCCGAGCCCGGCGCGCCGAACCAGAAATCGAGAATCTCCCGTACCTGCGGATCGAGCGCCGCCGCGCCTGCTTTCCCGGTATCGATCGTCATGCAAACTCCAGTACGAGGCGCCGTGTACGCGCACTCTTCTTTTCCAGTTTCGCGACCCGCAACCCACCGATTTCGGACGTGTTGCGCACATGCGTGCCGCCGCACGGCTGCAGGTCGACGTTTTCGATGCGCAGCAGCCGCACGCGGCCGAGGCCCATCGGCGGCTTCACGCTCATCGTGCGCACGAGTTCGGGCCGCTCGGCCATCTCGTCGTCGGTAATCCATTCGGTCGTGACCGGATGCGCGCCGACGACGAAGCCCGCGAGGCGCCGCTCGACGTCGTCGCGGTCGATCGCGTCGGACGTCGCGAAATCGAGCCGCACGTAGTCGGCCGTCACGCTGCAGCCGTCGACCGCATACGGCAGCACCGCGCACATCAGGTGCGCGGCCGTATGCAGGCGCATGTGCCGGTAGCGGCGCAGCCAGTCGATCGCCGCGACCACGCGCGTGCCGGGGGCGAGCGTCGCGACGCTCGCCTCCTGGTCCGGCGCGGGCACGTGCACGGCGTCGTCGGGCGTCGCACCGTCGAACTTCGCCTTGCGCGTGTCGGCGATCGCGATCGTGCTGCCGTCGGGCAGCGTCAGCGTGCCGGTGTCGCCGGCCTGGCCGCCGCCGAGCGGATAGAACACCGTGCGGTCGAGCCGGATGCCGTCGTCGCCGACGGCCTGGACGATCGCCTCGCATTGCGTGAGGTACGCGTCTTCGCGAAACAGCGCTTGTGTCGTCATCGGGCGAGCCTCGTATCGATGGGGGAATGGAAACGGCCAGTGTCGCGCCGGGCGGCACGGGCGCCCAGACGCAGATCGTCCCGCGCGCGGGCAGCGGCGTACCGGTCGATCAACCGGGCCGGTTGCGCATCCAGTCGGCCGTGTCGTAGAACGAATGCATGAGCCGCTCGCGCAGCGGCTCCGGCAACCCGACATCCTCCATCGCCCACGCCATGCAGCGCAGCCACTGGTCGCGCTCGACCGACGCGATCGGGAACGGCAGGTGCCGCGCGCGCAGCCGCGGATGGCCGAACCGGCTGATGTAGTGGTCGGGGCCGCCGAGCCAGCCGCACAGGAACCAGAACAGCTTGTCGCGCGAACCGTCGAGCGACGGCGGATGCAGCGCGCGAATCTGCGCGAACTCCGGCTCGAGGTCCATCAGGTCGTAGAAGCGGTCCACCATTTCGCGCACGCGGGCTTCGCCGCCCACGAGCTCGAACGCCGTCGGCTGCGACGGCGCATCGTCATTCACATCGGTCATACGGATAGTCGGGAAACGGGATCTTCGGGGCCGCGGGCGACGCTCAGGCGTCGCGCAGCGACTGCAGCGCGGGGCGCCGCAACACATTATGCAGGCTCAGCCAGCCGGCCGCACCGGCGCAGACGACACCGGCCGCGATGCCGGCCGGCACGAGCCAAGGATCGACGGCGAGCTGGAAGTCGAACACGCGCGCGGCGAGCACCCAGCCGACCGCGATCGCGCCCGCCGATGCCAGCACGCCGGCCAGCGCGCCGACCACGACGAATTCCGCGCGCTGCACCGCGTTCACCTGCGCGCGCGACGCGCCGAGCGCGCGCAGCAGCGCGGCCTCGCGCACGCGCTCGTCGCGCGAGCCGGCGAGCGCCGTGTACAGCACGAGCACCCCGGCCGCGAGCGTGAACGCGAACAGGAACTGCACCGCCCCGACCACCTGCAGCATCATCCGCTGCAATTGCGCGAGGATTGGCGCGACATCGATCGCGGTCAGGTTCGGGTAGCGCGCGATCAGCGGATCGAGCAGCGCGGCGTCCGAGGCCGGCAGATGGAAGCTGGTCAGGTAGACGGCCGGGAAATCCTTCAGCACGGGCGGCGGCATCAGCACGAAGAAGTTGACGCGGAACGAGCCCCAGTCGAGCTTGCGCACGCTGGTGACGGGCGCGTCGACCGTCAGTCCCGTCACGTCGAAGCGCAGCGTGTCGCCCGGTTTCACGTTCAGCGTCTTCGCGAGGCCGGCTTCGATCGAGATCTGCGGCGTGGCCGCGGTGCCGAACCAGTCGCCTTCGACGATCCGGTTGTCGGACGGCAGCTCGGTCGTATACGACAGGTTGAACTCGCGATCGACGAGCCGGCGCGCCTCTTCGGACGGGTACGCGTCCGGATTCACCGGCTTGCCGTTGATCGCGACGAGGCGGCCGCGCACCATCGGCGCGGGCTCGGCGTCGCGCACGCCGTGCGCGGCCAGATAGGCCGCGACATCGGCGCGCTGGTCGGGCTGGATGTCGATCAGGAACTGGTTCGGCGCATCGGGCGGTGTCGACTGCCGCCAGCCCGCCACGAGGTCGTTGCGCGTGATCGCGATCAGCAGCAGGCACATCAGGCCGAGCGCGAGCGCGGTGATCTGCAGCGCGCTGGCCGTGCCGCGTCGGTGCAGCGACGCCAGCGCGTAACGCCAGCCGACGCCCGCGGCCACGCGCGCATTGCGCACCGCGCGCGCGGCGGCAAACAGCACGAGCCGGGCGATCAGCGCGAAACCGACCAGCGCACCGGCAAAGCCGCCCGCGACGATCAGGCCGAGCTTCAGGTTGCCGGCGGCCACGATCAGCAGCCCCGCGAACAGCACGACGCCGATCGCGTACGCGGCCCACGCGGTGCGCGACGCGTCGCCCCACTCGCGCCGCAGCACGCGCACCGGCGGCACGCGCGTGAGCGGCACGAGCGGCGGCAGCGCGAAACCGAGCAGCAGCACGAGCGCGGCGCCCATGCCGATCAGCGCCGGCCACAACGTCGGCGGCGGCAGCACGACGTCGATCAGGCTGCCGAGCGCGGCCAGCAACGCCCAGTGGCCGGCATAGCCGAGCACCGCGCCCGCGGCGCCCGACACGATGCCGACGCCGGCGAATTCCAGCGCGAACAGCGCGCCGAGCGTGCGGCGGCTCACGCCAAGACAGCGCATCGTCGCGCAGCCGTCGAGATGACGCCGCATGTAGCGCTGCGCGGCCATCGCGATCGCGACCGCCGCGAGCAGCGCGGTCAGCAGCGCGACGAGCGTCAGGAAATGGCGCGCGCGATCCAGCGTCTGCCGCACCTGCGGCTGCCCTTCCTGCAACGACTCGAGCCCGACGCCGCGCAGCTTCCCGCCGTCGACGCGCGTGTGCGCATACGTTTCGAAGCGCGCGATGGCCGGGGCATCGCCGGCGACCAGCAGCCGGTACGTGACGCGGCTGCCGTAGCCGGTGAGCCCCGTCGCGGCGAGCTCGTCCGCGCGCATCATCAGCCGTGGCGAAAAATTGAGGAACGAAAAGCCGCGATCGAGTTCGCGGGTGATCGCGGCGGCGACCGTAAATGTACGCAGCCCGACCCGCACCGTATCGCCGGCCTTCAGGTGCAGCGCGTCGAGCAGCACCGGGTCGGCCCATACGGTGCCGGGCGCGGGAATCGCGGCCGCCTTCTGCGCAGTGGCGGCACCGGCCGGCAGAATCTCGACCGCGCCGCGCAGCGGATACCCGGGCGACACGGCCTTCACGGCCGCGAGGCGCGACGGCGCCGCGTCGGCCGCCTGCCCGCCCGCGGCGGCCGCGATCATGCTCGGAAAAATGGCGGTCGTCGCGGTACGCAGGCCGAGCGCGCGGGCCTGCCGGTCGAACGACGGATCGACCGGATGATCGGCGCGCACGACGAAATCGGCGCCGAGCATCTGGCGCGCGTCGCGCTCGAGCCCCTGACGCAGGCGATCGGCGAGAAAGCCGACGCTCGTCAGCGCCGCGACCGCGAGCACCAGCGCGAGGACGAGCAGCGTCAGTTCGCCCGCGCGCCAGTCGCGCGCGGTCATCCGGGCAGCCTGGTGGATCAGGTCGCGCAGACCGAAGCGGCCCGCATGCGCGCGCCCGTCATGGCCGGATGGCCCGGCCGGCGGCTGCGCCGCGTGTTGCGGCCCCTTCAATCGCGTTTCCCTCCGATCGAGTTGAGCCGCGACACCATGTGGTTCGCCATCCCGCGAAAACCGCCCGACACGCCGCGCCACAGACGCGGCAGCGCCCACGCCGACGCCGCGATGAACGCGGCGAGCAGCACGAGGAACGCGAGCGGAACGAAGAACGCGAGGACGAGCCCGCCGACCACGAGACCGTCCTCGGTCGACGACGCGACCCAGTTCGAAATCGGTTCGGGAGACAGGTTGATCAGCGCGCGCGTGCCGGCCTTCGCCACGTGCGCGGCGCCGGCGAGCGAGCCGCCGGCGAGACCCGCGACCGCCAGCATGGTCGGGTCGGCATGGCCGAGCGCGCCGGCCGCGAGCACGGCCCCGGCCGGGATGCGGATGAAGGTATGCACGGCATCCCACAGCGAGTCGAACGCGGGGATCTTGTCGGCAAGGAACTCGGTCACGGTGAGCACGGCCGCGGCGCCGATCACCCACGGCGACATCAGCACGGCCAGCGTGTCGGGTAGATGGAGCCAGCCGAACCGCGCCAGCACGCCGGCGATCAGGACCGTCAGGTACAGGCGCAGGCCGCTCGCCCACGCGAGCCCCGCGCCGAGCGAAATGGCTTCGATCATGGCCCTCTCCTTGCACTTTCCGTGCGTTTTGCCGATTGATCGGATCGGGTCGGACAGATTGGCCGCGCGGCGCGTGGCGACCGGCACCGCGTGCCGCGAGAAGCACGACGGGATTCAGGCCCGAATGCGTTCCATTATAGACAGGCTGGGCGGGCGACCGGCGCAATTCCGCGGGGCAAGGCGGCGCCCGGGCGCCTGCGCACCCGGGATACCGTCGTCAGGCGGCCGACGACAGCTTCAGGCCGACCAGCCCCGCGACGATCAGCGCCGCGCTCGCGACGCGCGCGACGGTCAGCGCCTCGCCCATCATCACGATGCCGAACACGAACGCGCCGACCGCGCCGATGCCCGTCCACACCGCGTACGCGGTACCGAGCGGCAACTGGCGCATCGCGACCGCGAGCAGCCCGAAGCTGGCCAGCGCCGTCACGATCGTAAACACCGACGGACCGAGCTTCGTGAAGCCGTCCGACGATTTCAAGCCGGCCGCCCAGGCCACTTCCAGCAAACCGGCGATCAACAACCATACCCACGCCATCTCGACGTACTCCGTATCGGATGGGGCCGTCCCCGTTGAAGCGAATGACCCGGGGTCGTCCCCGGGCGGCGCCGAGTATAACAAGAGGCTTACGGACCTGCCGGCTGCCTGCTACGTCGGTGGCCGATGCGGGGCGCGATCGGCCGGCCGCGCTCAGTTCGCCACGCGCTTCGGCGCACCGCCGCCGACGCAGCGATCGTCGCGGTACAGCGCCCACTCCTCGCACACGCGGCCATCCTTGAACACGCACATCCCGACCTGCCCGCTCGACAGGTTGCGGATCACGTGGCGACCGCCGAGCTTCTCGCAGTTGACCGACGCGGGATTGGCCAGCGCCACCTGCGCGGGCGGCTGCTGCCCGGGCGGCAACGGTTGGGCGAACGCGCCGGGCGCGACCAGCGCGAGCGCACAGAGGACGACCAGACGGACGGACATTGCACGCTCCTCGTTTTCGTTCGCGGAACGGTCAGGATAGCGGGGATCGCGCAGCCGGTGTGCAAGGCCGGCGGCAGTCGCGAGACTGTCGCGCCGGCGCAACCGTGCCGGCGCGCGGGGTCATGGCCGCGTGCGCCGCCGCGCCCGTCGTCACACGGCGCCGACGAGCCGGTAGCCGACGCCCGTCTCGGTGACGATGTGCTCGGGCTGCGCGGGATCGGCCTCGAGCTTCTGGCGCAGGTGCGCCATGTAGATGCGCAGATAGTGATGGCTCTCGACGTGCGACGGCCCCCACACGTCGCGCAGCAGCTGGCGGTGCGTGAGCACGCGCCCCGCGTGACGCACGAGCGTCGCGAGCAGCCGGTATTCGAGCGGCGTCAGGTGCACGATCGCATCGTCGCGCCATACCTGGCGCAGCGCGAGATCGACGGTCACGCTGCCGAAGGTCACCTTCGGCGACTCGTTCGCGCCGCCCTGGTTGCGCCGGCGCAGTTGCGCGCGCATCCGCGCACGCAGTTCGGACACGCCGAACGGCTTGGTCAGGTAGTCGTCGGCGCCCGCGTCGAGCGCCGCGACCTTCTCCTCTTCTTGCGTGCGGGCGGACAGCACGATCACCGGCACCTCGGACCAGCCGCGCAGTTCGCGGATCACGTCGAGGCCGTCGGTATCGGGCAGCCCGAGGTCGACGATCACGAGGTCGGGCTTGCGCGTCGCCGCGTCGATCAGCCCCTGCTTGCCCGTCTCGGCCTCGAACACCGCGATGTCCTCCTCTTCGAGCGCGGCGCGCACGAAGCGGCGGATCTGCTTTTCGTCCTCGATCAGGACGACGGTCAGGCTGGGTTCACTCATGGTCTGGCAATGACTCGGATGGGGGCGATGCGCCCGGCAGGTCGGGTTCGTCGTCGGGCACGGCCGGCGCGGCCGGCGGCGTGTCGACCGGCAGCGTGAACCAGAAGCGCGCGCCCGTCACGTGGCCGTCGGGCGCGGTGCGGTTCAGCGCGCCGATTTTACCGCCGTGCGCCTCGACGATCGCGCGGCAGATCGCGAGGCCGAGCCCGATGCCCGGCGTCGCCGATTCCTTCTCGCCGCGCGTGAACTTGTCGAAGATCCGCGTTTCCATGCCGGCCGGCAGGCCCGGGCCGTGATCGTCGACGTGCACGCGCACGAATGGCTGCCCGTCGTCGGTCACGCGCTCGGCGCCGATGTCGAGCGCCGTATCGGGCGGCGTGTACTTCGCCGCGTTCTCGAACAGGTTGGTGAACAGCCGCTCCATCAGCACCGCGTCCATCTGCAGCAGCGGCAGGTCGGCCGGCAGCGCGACGCGCGCCGGATGGCGGGCGAGCACCCGCCGGCAGGCGGCGAGCGCGGCGCCGACGGTTTCCTCGAGCAGCGACCACTGGCGCTTGAGCTGCAGGCTGCCGGCCTGCAGCCGCGCCATGTCGAGCAGGTTCGTGACGATGCCCGTCATGCGCAGCGCCTCGTCGTGGATCGCGTCGACGAGTTCGCCCTCGCGCTGCGCGAGCCGCGCGGCCGCCGCGGCGTCGCCCGCCTGCGCGGCCGCGCGCCCGTTCGCGAGCATCGACGAGAAGCCGACGATCGTCGTGAGCGGCGTGCGCAGGTCGTGCGAGATCGCCGACAGCAGCGAGTTGCGCAGCCGTTCGGATTCCATGTTGACGAGCGCGTCGCGCGCGATCTCGACGTAGTGCACGCGCTCCAGCGCGAGCGCGATCTGCGCGGCGAATGCGTCGAGCATCCGCTGCTGCTCGGGCACCTCGAGTTCGCGCGGCTCACGCGACGCGACCGCGAGCACGCCGCGCGTGCGCATTGGCGCCTTCAGCGGCAGGTACAGCGCGGCCGTCGCCGGCAGCGTATCGGTGCCGCGGCCGGCCGGCTTCTGCTGGTCGTACACCCACTGGCCGACGTCGCTGTCGAGCTCCGCGCCCGTCAGCGTGACGGCCGCGTCGGGCTCCTCGATCTTCTGCCGCACCTGGTCCGCGCTGTCGGGCAGCAGGAACGCGACACGCGCGCGGAACACCTCGCCGACGTGGCGGCTGCCGATCTCGACGATCTGCTCGGTCGTCAGCGCCGCGCCGAGTTCGCGCGCCATCGCGTAGATCGCGCCGGTGCGGCGCTCGCGGCGCTGCGCGACGCTCGCCTGGCGCGTCAGCGTCGATGTCAGATGGCTGATCACGAGCGACGTCAGCAGCATCCCGAAGAAGGTCAGCAGGTATTGCGTGTCGCTGACCGAGAACGACATGCGCGGCGGCACGAAGAAGAAATCGAACGCGGCCACCGACAGGAACGACTGCAGCACGCCCGGGCCGCGCCCGAGCCGCACGGCCGAGAACACCACGCCGAGCAGGTACAGCATCACGAGATTCGTGAGGTCGAGCCGCCCGGACACGACGCTCGCGACGACGGTGATCGCCGCGCAGATCGCGGCCGCATACGCGTAATGGCGCGGCGGCGAGCGGTGCGTGCCGAACTGCGCGAACGCATCGCGCCAGTCGCGCGCCCGCGCGTCGAGCGGCGCGGCGCGCGCCTCGTCGCTCGCGGATGCGCGAATCAGCATCAGGTCGACGTCGCCCGCGCGTTCCGCCAGTTGTTCGCCGAACGGCCGCGCAAAGCGGCGCGCGAGCCCCACCTTCGGCGAACCGCCCGCGACCAGTTTCGACACGTTGCGCACCTTCGCATAGCCGATCAGCGCGGCGACCGCGTCGGCGCCGGCGAGCGTGGCCGTCTCCGCGCCGAGCTCGGCCGCGAGCTTCAGCGCGTCGAGAGTGCGCTGCCGCCGCGCGTCGGGCAGCCGCTGCAGGCGCGGCGTCTCGACGTACACGGCGATCCAGTCGGCCTTCAGGCTCGCCGCGAGCCGCGCGGCCGCGCGCACGAGCGTCGGCGCTTCGGGGCCGGGCCCGACGCACACCAGCAACCGCTCGCGCGCCTGCCAGATGCGCTGGATCGAACGGTCGGCGCGGTACTCGCGCATCTGCGCGTCGACGCGATCGGCCGTGCGCCGCAGCGCGAGTTCGCGCAGCGCGATCAGGTTGCCCTTGCGGAAGAAGTTGCGCACCGCGCGCTCGGCCTGCTGCGCGAGATAGACCTTGCCGTCGCGCATCCGCTCGAGCAGTTCCTCGGCCGGCAGGTCGACGAGCGTGACTTCGTCGGCCGCGTCGAACACGCGATCGGGCACGGTCTCCCACACGCGGATGCCGGTGATCGCGCCGACCACGTCGTTCAGGCTTTCGAGATGCTGGACGTTGACGGTCGTATAGACGTCGATGCCCGCGTCGAGCAGCTCGTAGACGTCCTGCCAGCGCTTCAGGTGGCGTGCGCCCTGCACGTTCGAATGCGCGAGCTCGTCGACGAGGATCAGTTGCGGCGCCCGCGCGAGCGCGCCGTCCAGATCGAATTCGGCGAGCGTGCGGCCGCGATAGTCGATGCGGGCGGGCGGCAGCACGTCGAGGCCGTCGAGCAGCGCGGCGGTCTCGCTGCGGCCGTGGGTCTCGACGATGCCGACGACGACGTCGACGCCATCCTGCCGGCGCTGGCGCGCGGCCTGCAGCATCGCGTAGGTCTTGCCGACGCCGGCGGACGCGCCGAAGAAAATCTTGAGCTGGCCGCGCCGCTGCTTTTCTTCGTCTCGCTGCAGCTTGTCGAGAAGTTGGTCTGGATCGGGACGGTTCATGCGTGAGGAAAGCGGAGCGCCCGGATGCGCGCGAGTACGAGCATTGTGGTTCCAAATCGCCGCAAAAGGCAAAGACGGCGCAAGCGCCGTCGGGAAAAGCGCGTCCAGCGCGGCTCAGGCCGCGCCGGATGCCGGTCGGCACGCGCGATCGGTCAGTGCGCGGCCTGCGCGGCGTCGAGCGCGAGATTCAGCTTCAGCACGTTCACGCGCGGCTCGCCGAGCACGCCGAACTGGCGGCCCGTCGTGTTCGCGGCGACGAGTTGCGCGACCGCGTCCGGCGCCAGATGGCGCGCCTTCGCGACGCGCTCGACCTGGTACGCGGCGGCGGCCGGCGTGATTTCCGGATCGAGGCCGCTCGCCGACGCGGTCACGAGGTCGATCGGCACCGGTTTCGACAGGTCGGTCCCGGCGTCGCGCAACGCGGCGATGCGCGCCTTCACCTGGTCGGGAAGCGACGGGTTCAGCGGGCCGAAGTTCGAGCCGCCCGAGCCGGCCGCGTTGTACGGCATCGGCGCGGTGGCCGACAGCCGGCCCCAGAAATACTTCGGCGCATCGAACGGCTGGCCGATCAACGCGGAGCCGACGACCTTGCCGTCCTGCTCGATCAGGCTGCCGTTGGCCTGCGACGGAAACACGGCCTGACCGAACACGGTCATCACGGCCGGGTAAGCGAGCCCCGTCACGGCGGTCAGGATCACGAACAGCACGACGAGCGGGCGAATCAACGATTTCATGATGGTTCCTTCCAGTGCGGCCGGCTCAGGCCCAGCCGAGCGCGGCGAGCGTCATGTCGATCAGCTTGATGAACGGGAACGGCAGCAGCACGCCGCCGAGGCCGTAGACCAGCAGGTTGCGGCGCAGCAGCGACGCGGCGCCGAGCGGCCGATAGGTCACGCCCTTCAGCGCGAGCGGAATCAGCGCGACGATGATCAGCGCATTGAAGATCACGGCAGACAGGATCGCGGACGCCGGCGACGTCAGGTGCATGATGTCGAGCACGCGCAGTTGCGGGTAGGTCGTCACGAACGCGGCCGGGATGATCGCGAAATATTTCGCGATGTCGTTCGCGATCGAGAACGTCGTCAGCGACCCGCGCGTCATCAGCATCTGCTTGCCGATCTCGACGATCTCGATCAGCTTGGTCGGGTTCGAATCGAGGTCGACCATGTTGCCGGCTTCCTTCGCCGCCTGCGTGCCGGTGTTCATCGCCACCGCGACGTCGGCCTGCGCGAGCGCCGGCGCGTCGTTGGTGCCGTCGCCCGTCATCGCGACGAGGCGCCCGGCCGCCTGATGCTCGCGAATCGTCGCGAGCTTGGTTTCCGGCGTCGCTTCCGCGAGGAAATCGTCGACGCCCGCCTCCGCCGCGATCGCCGCGGCCGTCAGCCGGTTGTCGCCCGTCACCATCACGGTCTTGATGCCCATCTTGCGCAGTTCCGCGAAGCGCTCCTTGATGCCGCCCTTCACGATGTCCTTCAACTCGATCACGCCGAGCACGCGCGCCGCCCCGTCCTGCAGGTCGGCGACGACGAGCGGCGTGCTGCCGCGGCGCGCGACGTCGTCCACCGCGCGGCGCACTTCCTCGGGGAAGCGGCTGCCGTGGGTTTCGACGTAGCGGCGGATCGCGTCGGCCGCGCCCTTGCGGATCTCGCGACCGGGCAGGTCGACGCCGCTCATCCGCGTCTGCGCGGAAAAGCCGAGGAACGTCGCGTGCAGTTGCGCCATGTCGCGCTGGCGGATGTTGAAGCGCTCCTTCGCGAGCACGACGATGCTGCGCCCTTCCGGCGTTTCGTCGGCGAGCGACGACAGTTGCGCGGCATCGGCCAGCGCTTCCTCGGTCACGCCCGGTGCCGGCACGAACGTCGACGCCTGACGGTTGCCGAGCGTGATCGTGCCGGTCTTGTCGAGCAGCAGCACGTCGACGTCGCCGGCCGCCTCCACCGCGCGGCCCGACGTCGCGATCACGTTCGCCTGCATCATCCGGCTCATCCCGGCCACGCCGATCGCGGACAGCAGCCCGCCGATCGTCGTCGGGATCAGGCACACGAGCAGCGCGACCAGCGCGGTGATCGTCACCACGTGGCCGGCCTTCATCGCGTCGACCGAGAACATCGAGAACGGCAGCAGCGTCGCGGTCGCGAGCAGCATCACGATCGTCAGCGCGACGAGCAGGATCGTCAGCGCGATCTCGTTCGGCGTTTTCTTGCGCTTCGCGCCTTCGACCATCGCGATCATCCGGTCGAGGAACGCCTCGCCGGGGTTCGCGGTGACCTTGACGACGATCCAGTCGGACAGCACGCGCGTGCCGCCCGTCACCGACGAGAAGTCGCCGCCCGATTCGCGGATCACCGGTGCGGATTCGCCGGTGATCGCCGATTCGTCGACCGACGCGACGCCGTCGACGACCTCGCCGTCGGCCGGGATCACGTCGCCGGTCTCGACGAGCACGACGTCGCCTTTGCGCAGGTCGGACGCGGTCGTGATGCGGATCGGCGACTTCGGATGCGGCTCGTTGAGCTTCTTCGCCATCACGTCCTTCTTCGCGCTGCGCAGCGATGCGGCCTGCGCCTTCGAACGTCCTTCGGCGAGCGCTTCGGCGAAGTTCGCGAACAGCACCGTGAACCACAGCCACAGCGTGACCGCGAGGATGAAGCCCGCGGGCGCCTCGGCCTGGCCGGCGAGCGCCGCGATCCACAGGATCGTCGTCAGGATGCTGCCGACGTACACGCAGAACATCACCGGGTTGCGGAACTGCGTGCGCGGCGTGAGTTTCTTGAACGAGTCCACGATCGCCGGGCGCAGCAGCGCCGGGTCGAACATGGACCGTGTTGCGGAATGTTGAGTCATTGCGATCTCTTCAAGCTCTTCAGTCTTTTCAACGTGTCGCCATGCGGGCGCGCATCACGCGCCCAGCCACATCATCAGGTGCTCGACGCCCGGGCCGAGCGCGAGCGCCGGCACGTAGGTCAGCGCGCCCACCAGCAGCACGGTGCCGAGCAGCAGCACGACGAACAGCGGCCCGTGGGTCGGCAGCGTGCCGCTCGTCACCGCGATGCGCTTCTTCGCGGCGAGGGAACCGGCGATCGCCAGCACCGGCACGATCGTGCCGAAGCGGCCGAACCACATCGCGATCGCGGTCATCCAGTTGTAGAACGGCGTGCTGACCGTCAGGCCCGCGAACGCGCTGCCGTTGTTGTTCGCGGCCGAGCTGAACGCATAGAGGATTTCCGAGAAGCCGTGCGGGCCGGGGTTCGCGATGCCGGCCTTGCCCGCATCGGCGAGCACGGCGATCGACGTGCCGACCAGCACGAGCAGCGGCGTGAGCAGCACGACGATCGACACCATCTTCATCTCGTACGATTCGATCTTCTTGCCGACGTATTCCGGCGTGCGGCCGATCATCAGGCCGGCGACGAACACCGCGAGCAGCGCGAACACGAGCATCCCGTAGAGACCCGAGCCAACGCCGCCGTAGACCACTTCGCCGAGTTGCATCAGCAGCATTGGCACGAGACCGCCGACCGGCGTCAGCGAATCGTGCATCGCGTCGACCGCGCCGCACGACGCCGCCGTGGTCGCGACCGTGAAGATGCCGGTCTGCGCGATCCCGAAGCGCGTTTCCTTGCCTTCCATGTTGCCGCCCGACTGCAGCGCGCCCGCCGACTGGTCGACGTGCAGCGCGGCGAGCGTCGGGTTGCCGGCCTGCTCGGCACTCACCTCGACGCCGATCGCGATCGTGAACGCGACCGTCATCGCCGCGAGCACCGCGACGCCCTGCCGGCGGTCGCCGATCATGCGGCCGAACACCAGGCACAGCGCGGCCGGGATGATCAGGATCGCGAAGATCTCGATGAAGTTCGCGAACGGCGTCGGGTTCTCGTACGGGTGCGCGGAGTTCGCATTGAAGAAACCGCCGCCGTTGGTGCCGAGCATCTTGATCGCTTCCTGCGACGCAACCGGGCCCATCGCGAGCGTCTGCTTCGTGAGCGGGGTCGGCACCGTGACCGCGTTGCCCTTGTCGTCCTTCACCGGGTTGCCCTGCGCATCGAGCTTCGGCGCCGCGTAGGTGCTCGCCTGCAACACCGGCACGTCCTGGTACGCCTTCATGTTCTGCAGCACGCCCTGGCTCATCAGCAGCGCGGCGACGAGCGCCGCCATCGGCACGAGCACGTACAGCGTCACGCGCGTGAGGTCGACCCAGAAGTTGCCGATCGTCTGCGCGGTGTGGCGCGCGAAGCCGCGGATCAGCGCGATCACGACGACGATGCCGGTCGCTGCCGACAGGAAGTTCTGCACCGTCAGGCCGAGCATCTGCGACAGATAGCTGACGGTCTGCTCGGGCGCGTAGTCCTGCCAGTTCGTGTTGGCGACGAAGCTGACGGCCGTGTTGAACGCGCCGTCGGGCGTCATCGCGCCGAACTGCTGCGGGTTGCCGGGCAGGAAGCCCTGCAGGCGCAGCAGCCCGTAAAGGAACAGCACGCCGAGCGCGTTGAACGCGATCGTCGCGACCGCATACTGCTTCCAGTTCATCTCGGTGCCGGCGTCGACGCCGGCCACGCGGTACAGCGCGCGTTCGAGCGGCCCGAACACGCGCACGACGCGCGAACTGCCGTCCATCACCGCGCTCAGGTAGCGCGCGACCGGCACGGCCGCCGCCAGCAGCACGACGATGAACAGCAGCGTCTGCAACAGGTTGTTCGCGTTCATTCGATGTCCTCCGCGCGCAGCAGCGCAAAGACGAGATACGCGAACAGCAGCGCGGTGGACGCACCAGCCAGCCAAAGCATCCAGGTCATGCCCGCCCCCCGCGACCGTATTGCGCGAGCGTGTCGCAACCGGCAAGCAAACCGAGGGTCAGCGCGGTGAAGAGCACCAGTGCGCCGATGAAAACCCCATCCATTTTTATGTTCTCCGTCGTCGAAATCGGACGACTAGAACCTTATGGGAACGCGCGTAAAGGGCGGGTCAAAGGTATCGGGGCGGGTGTAAAAAACGCGTAAACGCGCGGGGCGGGACGGATGCGAATCGAGGCGGGACGGACGGCGCCGGGGCGCCGCCCGCAACAGGCGCATGCCGGCGTCGCGCCGGCATGCGGGGACGGGTCAGGGAACGAGGATCGTCGAGCCGGTGGTCTTGCGTGCTTCCAGATCGGCATGCGCGCGGCCGACTTCGGCGAGCGGGTAGCGCTGGTTGATGCTCGTCTTCACCTTCCCCGACAGGATCACGTCGAACAGCTCGGCGGCCGCGGCCTCGAGATCGGCGCGCTTCGCGATGTACGAGAACAGCGTCGGCCGCGTGAAGAACAGCGAGCCGCGCGACGAGAATTCCTTCGAGTCGATCGGCGGCAGCGGGCCCGACGCATTGCCGAAGCTGACGAAGTAGCCGAGCGGCGCAAGGCAGTCGAGCGAGCCGATGTAGGTGTCCTTGCCGATCGAATCGTAGACGACCGGCACGCCCGCGCCGTTCGTGATTGCCTTCACGCGCTGCGTGAAATTCTCGCGCGTGTAGACGATCGGGTGGTCGCAGCCGTGCGCCTTCGCGAGTTCGGCCTTTTCGTCGGAGCCGACCGTGCCGATCACGGTCGCGCCGAGCGCCTTCGCCCACTGGCATACGAGCAAGCCGACGCCGCCGGCCGCCGCATGGATCAGGATCGTGTCGCCGACCTTCACCGGGTACGTGCGGCGCAGCAGGTAATGGGCGGTCAGGCCCTGCAGCATCACCGACGCCGCGTCGTCGTAGCCGATGCCGTCCGGCAGCTTCACGATGCGCTCGGCCGGCATCACGCGCTCCTGCGCATACGCGCCGGGCGGCTGGCCGACATAGGCGACACGGTCGCCGGCCTTGAACGCGGTCACGCCGTCGCCGACGGCCGTCACCTCGCCCGCCGCCTCCATCCCGAGGCCGCCGGGCAGCGGCTGCGGATACAGGCCCGTGCGGAAATACACGTCGATGTAGTTGAGCCCAACGGCGTGTTGCCGGATGCGGACTTCGCCCGCCTTCGGCGCGCCGACCTCGACATCGACCCACTTCATCACGTCCGGGCCGCCCGGCTGGTCGTATCGGATTGCTTTCGGCATCGTTTTGCTCCTCTTCTGTCTGTCAGTCAGGAAAACCCGGGGCGCCGATGCGCGCGTCGCACCGATTCGTGCAGGAGCCGGCAGGCGCGCGTGGCGACGCACGATTCTCGCGCGTCGCCGCCGTCCGTGCATGGCCCTGCCACCGGCAGGGACAATCGGACGCGGCCCGCGCCTAGCAAACGTCCTGCATGTTCCGCGCCAGATCGTCGAGCAGCATCCGCGCGGTCGCGACGTTGGTCGCCACCGGCACGTCGTGCACGTCGCACGCGCGCACCAGCGCGGTGATGTCGGGATCGTGCGGCTGCGCGGTCATCGGGTCGCGCAGGAACACGACGATGTCGACCCGGCCGTCGGCGAGCTCCGCGCCGATCTGCAGGTCGCCGCCGAGCGGCCCCGACAGCTTGCGTTCGACCTCGAGCCCGTGCGCGGCCGCGATGCGGCCACCCGTCGTGCCGGTGGCGACCAGCCGGCATTGCGCGAGCGTCTCGCGATACTGGCCCGCGAGCGCGACGATCTCGTCCTTCTTCGCGTCGTGCGCAATCAGTGCGATGCGGGGTTTGCTCATCTCCAGTTCCTTCGTCGTTCGGTTGTCGTGTTGTCGTCGTGAATCGAAAAGCGCGGGTCAGAACGTACCCGGATATGCGCCGCCGTCGAGCAGCCAGTTCTGCCCGGTGATGTAGCCCGCATGGACGCTGCACAGGAACGCGCAGGCCGCGCCGAACTCGGCGCGGGTGCCGAGGCGCCCGGCCGGAATGTCCCTGGTGCGACGCGCACGCATCTCGTCGACCGTCACGCCCTGCGCCTGCGCCGACGCGGCGAGCGTCGTCGCGATCCGGTCGGTGTCGAACAGCCCCGGCAGCAGGTTGTTGATCGTCACGCCCTGCCCCGCGACCTTGCGCGACAGCCCCGCGACGAAGCCGGTCAGCCCCGAGCGCGCACCGTTCGACAGCGCCAGCACGTCGATCGGCGCCTTCACGGCCGAACTCGTGATGTTGACGATCCGGCCGAAGCCGCGGCCGATCATCCCGTCGACGGTCGCGCGGATCAGCTCGATCGGCGTCAGCATGTTCGACTCGAGCGCACGGATCCAGTCGTCGTGCGAGAAGTCGCGGAAGTCGCCGGGCGGCGGGCCGCCGGCATTCGTCACGAGAATGTCCGGCTGCGGGCACGCGGCGAGCGCGGCCGCGCGGCCGTCCGGCGTCGTGATGTCGCAGGCGACCGCCGTGACCGACACGTTCGCGCCGGCCCGGATCTCTTCCGCGGTTTCCTCCAGCGTGTCGCGCGTACGCGCGACGATCACGAGGTTCACGCCCTCCGCGGCCAGCGCTTCCGCGCAGCCGCGCCCGAGGCCCTTGCTGGCCGCGCATACGAGCGCGGTCTTTCCTTCAATGCCGAGATCCATCGTCGCTTCCCTGGTGGCGCGCGTGCCGGCGCGGCCCCGTGTGGCCGCCGACGGGCGGGCGAACGGGCGTGCGCGGCACGCGGATTGTCGTGAGACGTCGATAATATCCGGATCGCGCGGCGCGCCTTGGTAAAATTGCGGCCATAAGCGACGGCCGGCCCGTGCCCGCCGCCGCCCCCGATCCCCTTTTGCCGCCAAGGCACCCCGTCATGAAACAGGACAGCCGTTTCCCGAACCTCTTCATCACCGATCACCCGCTGATCCAGCACAAGCTCACGCACATGCGCGACAAAGACACGTCCACGCGCACGTTCCGCGAACTGCTGCGCGAGATCACGCTGCTGATGGGCTACGAGATCACCCGCAACCTGCCGATCACGACCAAGCGGGTCGAAACCCCGCTGGTGGCGGTCGACGCGCCGGTGATCGCGGGCAAGAAGCTCGCGATCGTGCCCGTGCTGCGCGCGGGCATCGGGATGTCGGACGGCCTGCTCGACCTGGTGCCGTCCGCGCGCGTCGGCCACATCGGCGTGTACCGCGCCGACGACCACCGCCCGGTCGAATACCTGGTGCGCCTGCCTGACCTGGAAGACCGCATCTTCATCCTGTGCGACCCGATGGTCGCGACCGGCTATTCGGCCGTGCACGCGGTCGACGTGCTCAAGCGCCGCAACGTGCCGGCCGCGAACATCATGTTCGTCGCGCTGGTCGCCGCGCCCGAGGGCGTGCAGGTGTTCCAGGACGCGCACCCGGACGTGAAGCTGTTCGTCGCGTCGCTCGACTCGCACCTGAACGAGCACGCGTACATCGTGCCGGGCCTGGGCGACGCGGGCGACCGCCTGTTCGGCACCAAGAACTGACTCGCCGGCGCCGCCTGCCGCGCGGCCCGGCGCGCCGCGACGGCCGCCCCGGCCGTTCGGCCATGCGCGGCGGCCCCGAACCGGCGGTCGCCGCGTGATAAAATCACGATCCACTCGACACGCGCGGCCCCGCGGCTTCATGCCCGCCGAAACGGCCGCCGATTCAACGACACACTGAAACAATCGCCCGCGCTGCGCGCCCGGGCACGGAGAAAGGTATGGCTGGTCATTCGAAATGGGCCAACATCAAGCATAAGAAGGCTGCGGCCGACGCGAAGCGCGGCAAGATCTGGACCCGCCTGATCAAGGAAATCCAGGTCGCGGCGCGCCTCGGCGGCGGCGACGTCAACTCGAACCCGCGCCTGCGTCTCGCGGTCGACAAGGCAGCCGACGCGAACATGCCGAAGGACAACGTCAAGCGCGCGATCGATCGCGGCGTCGGCGGCGCGGACGGCGCGAACTACGAAGAAATCCGGTACGAAGGCTACGGCATCAGCGGCGCGGCGATCATCGTCGACACGCTGACCGACAACCGCACCCGCACGGTCGCGGAAGTGCGCCACGCGTTCTCGAAGTTCGGCGGCAACATGGGCACCGACGGCTCGGTCGCGTTCATGTTCGATCACGTCGGCCAGTTCCTGTTCGCGCCCGGCACGTCGGAAGACGCGCTGATGGAAGCCGCGCTCGAAGCCGGTGCGAACGACGTGAACACGAACGACGACGGTTCGATCGAGGTGCTGTGCGACTGGCAGGCATTCTCGGCGGTGAAGGACGCGCTCGAAGCCGCCGGCTTCAAGGCCGAACTCGCCGAAGTGACGATGAAGCCGCAGAACGAAGTCGAATTCACCGGCGACGACGCGGCGAAGATGCAGAAGCTCCTGGACGCGCTCGAGAACCTCGACGACGTGCAGGACGTGTATACGAACGCCGTCATCGTCGAGGAATGAGATGCCGGCCGCCGCGCACCTGTCGCGGCGGCGGCCCGACCGATTCCGCGGCCGGCGCGCCTGAGCGTGCCGGCCGCCCTGTTTTCTAGTCTGCGGGGAATCCCATGAAACTACTCGTCGTCGGTTCCGGCGGCCGCGAACATGCACTGGCGTGGAAGCTCGCGCAGTCGCCGCGCGTCCAGATGGTCTACGTCGCGCCCGGCAATGGCGGCACGGCGCAGGACGAGCGTCTGAAGAACGTCGACATCACGTCGCTCGACGAACTCGCCGATTTCGCGGAACGCGAAGGCGTCGCGTTCACGCTCGTCGGGCCGGAAGCGCCGCTCGCGGCCGGCATCGTCAACCTGTTCCGCGCACGCGGCCTGAAGGTGTTCGGCCCGACCCGCGAAGCCGCGCAGCTCGAAAGCTCGAAGGATTTCGCGAAGGCGTTCATGAAGCGCCACAACATTCCGACCGCCGACTACGAAACCTTCTCCGATGCGGCCGCCGCCCACGCGTATCTCGACGCGAAGGGCGCGCCGATCGTCGTGAAGGCCGACGGCCTCGCGGCCGGCAAGGGCGTCGTCGTCGCGATGACGCTCGAAGAGGCGCATGCGGCCGTCGACATGATGCTGTCGGGCAACAAGCTCGGCGATGCCGGCGCGCGCGTCGTGATCGAGGAATTCCTCGATGGCGAGGAAGCCAGCTTCATCGTGATGGTCGACGGCAAGCACGCGCTGGCACTGGCTTCCAGCCAGGACCACAAGCGCCTGCTCGACGAGGATCGCGGCCCGAACACCGGCGGCATGGGCGCGTATTCGCCCGCGCCGATCGTCACGCCGCAGATGCACGCACGCGTGATGCGCGAGATCATCATGCCGACCGTGCGCGGGATGGAGAAGGACGGCATCCGCTTCACCGGCTTCCTGTACGCGGGCCTGATGATCGACAAGGACGGCAATCCGCGCACGCTCGAGTTCAACTGCCGGATGGGCGACCCGGAAACGCAGCCGATCATGGCGCGCCTGAAGAGCGATTTCTCGAAGGTCGTCGAGCAGGCGATCGCGGGCACGCTCGACACGGTCGAGCTCGACTGGGATCGCCGCACCGCGCTCGGCGTCGTGCTGGCCGCGCACGGTTACCCGGACGCGCCGCGCAAGGGCGACCGCATCAACGGGATCCCGGCCGAAACCGAACAGGCCGTGACGTTCCATGCGGGCACGACGCTCGCCGACGGCGACAAGCTCGTGACGTCCGGCGGCCGCGTGCTGTGCGTGGTCGGCCTCGCCGATTCGGTGCGCGAAGCGCAGCAGCATGCGTACGACACGATCAACCAGATCAACTTCGAAGGCATGCAGTACCGCCGCGACATCGGCTTCCGCGCGCTCAACCGCAAGAGCGCGTGACGTCGCCATCGCCGCCCCGCGCCCGCGCGGCGGCGGCCCCTCTGCCGGGGTTCGATAGAATGCCCGGCAGACGCTTTTTTTACGGCCCCCGCGTCAGGCGGGGGCAGCCAGTCCAGACATGACCGATTCGACCTACGACGTGGCGCGTGTGCGCACGTACCTCCAGGGCCTGCAGACACGGATCGCCCACGCGCTCGGCGCGCTCGACGGCACGCCGCTCGCGACCGACACGTGGCAGCGCGGGCCGGCCGAACGCCTGCGCGGCGGCGGCTGCACGCGGATTCTCGAAGGCGGCCGCGTGTTCGAACGCGCGGGAATCGGCTTTTCCGACGTGGCGGGCGATGCGCTGCCGCCGTCGGCGAGCGCGGCGCGCCCGCAGCTCGCGGGCCGCGGCTTCGAGGCGCTCGGCGTGTCGCTCGTTTTGCACCCGCGCAATCCGTACTGCCCGACCGTGCACATGAACGTGCGGATGCTGATCGCGACGAAACCGGGCGAAGCGCCCGTGTTCTGGTTCGGCGGCGGCATGGACCTGACCCCGGTTTACGGTTTCGAGGACGACGCGCGGCATTTCCACCAGACCTGCAAGGATGCGCTCGATCCGTTCGGCATCGAGCTCTATCCGCGCTTCAAGCAGTGGTGCGACGAATACTTCTTCCTGAAGCACCGCAACGAGACGCGCGGCATCGGCGGGATCTTCTTCGACGATTTCTCGGAGCCCGGTTTCGAACGCTCGTTTGACCTGATGCAAAGCGTCGGCGATGCGTTCCTGCACGCTTACCTGCCGATCGTCGAGCGCCGCGCCGAGCTGCCGTACGGCGAGCGCGAGCGCGACTTCCAGGCCTACCGCCGCGGCCGCTACGTCGAATTCAACCTGGTGTTCGACCGCGGTACGCTGTTCGGCCTGCAAAGCGGCGGCCGGACCGAGTCGATCCTGATGTCGATGCCGCCGGTCGCGAACTGGCGCTACAACTGGCAACCCGAGCCGGGTTCGGCCGAAGCGCGGCTGTATAGCGACTTCCTCGTGCCGCGCGACTGGGTCTGAGCCCGCGCCCCCCGCTGCCCCAACGAAAGGACGCGTTTCTGGACACCACCGCCCGCCCCGCCCCGCTGCCGCGCCGTATCGGCTTGCTGGGCGGCACCTTCGACCCGATCCACGATGGCCATCTCGCGCTCGCGCGCCGGTTCGCCGAGCTGCTCGACCTGACCGAACTCGTATTGCTGCCCGCCGGGCAGCCGTACCAGAAGCGCGACGTGTCGGCCGCCGAGCACCGGCTCGCGATGACGCGCGCGGCCGCCGGCACGCTGTCCGTGCCGGGCGTGACCGTAACGGTCGCCACCGACGAGATCGAGCACACCGGCCCGACCTACACGGTCGAGACGCTCGCGCGCTGGCGCGAGCGGATCGGCCCGGATGCGTCGCTGTCGCTGCTGATCGGCGCGGACCAGCTCGTGCGCCTCGATACGTGGCGCGACTGGCGCACGCTGTTCGACTACGCGCACATCGGCGTGTCGACGCGCCCGGGCTTCGAGCTCGGCGCGGCGCCGCCGGACGTCGCGCGGGAAATCGCCGCGCGGCAGGCCGGCGCCGACGTGCTGAAGGCCACGCCGGCAGGCCGCTTGCTGATCGATACGACCCTTTCGTTCGACATCGCCGCGACCGACATCCGCGCGCACCTGCGCGAATGCATCGCACGCCATGCGCAAATGCCCGACGCGTCGGCCGAACATGTGCCGGCCGCCGTATGGGCCTATATTCTTCAACATCGCCTCTACCATTCCTGAATCCATGGATATTCGCAAACTGCAGCGCGTGATCGTCGACGCCCTCGAAGACGTCAAGGCGCAAGACATCAAGGTGTTCAACACCAGCCACCTGACCGAACTGTTCGACCGCGTGGTCGTCGCATCGGGCACCTCCAACCGCCAGACCAAGGCGCTCGCGTCGAACGTGCGCGACAAGGTCAAGGAAGCCGGCGGCGACGTCGTCAGCTCCGAAGGCGAGGACACCGGCGAATGGGTGCTGGTCGACTGCGGCGACGCGGTCGTGCACATCCTGCAACCGGCGCTGCGCCAGTACTACAACCTCGAGGAAATCTGGGGCGACAAGCCCGTGCGGATGAAGCTCGGCGGCGGCAAGGGCAACGGCTTCGCGACGGCGAGCGAAGACGACGAGGAAGAGGAAGAAGCGCCCGCACGCCCGGCGCGCAAGACGGCCGCCCGCCGCCGTTAAGCCGTCACGCGTGTCCCGATGAAGCTTTTCATCCTCGCGGTCGGCCACAAGATGCCGGGCTGGATCGCCTCCGGCTTCGACGAATACACGAAGCGGATGCCGCCCGAGCTGCGCATCGAGTTGCGCGAAATCAAGCCCGAGCTGCGTTCGGGCGGTCGCAGCGCCGAAAGCGTGATGGCGGCCGAGCGGCAGAAGATCGAGGCCGCGCTGCCGAAGGGCGCGCGCCTCGTCGCGCTCGACGAGCGCGGCCGCGACTGGACCACGATGCAGCTCGCGCAGGCGCTGCCCGGCTGGCAGCAGGACGGCCGCGACGTCGCGTTCGTGATCGGCGGCGCCGACGGGCTCGATCCGGAACTGAAAGCGCGCGCCGACGTGCTGCTGCGCATCTCGAGCATGACGCTGCCGCATGGCATGGTGCGCGTGCTGCTCGCCGAACAGCTTTACCGGGCGTGGAGCATCACGCAGAATCACCCCTACCACCGCGCATGACGTGTCGTCCTCGAGACGCGCGCCGCGCGCGCTCAACGAGATAACGACACCATGCCGTCCAGCACGTCCCCCGCGCTTTTTCCGACCCCGCTTTTCCAGACGCTTTACCTCGCTTCGCAAAGCCCGCGCCGCCAGGAGCTGCTGCAGCAGATCGGCGTACGCTTCGAGCTGCTGCTGCCGCGCCCCGACGAAGACGCCGAGGCGCTCGAGGCCGAACTGCCCGGCGAAGCCGCCGACGCGTACGTGCGGCGCGTGACCGTCGCGAAGGCCGAGGCCGCGCGTGCCCGCCTCGTCGCGAGCGGCAAGCCGGCCGCGCCGGTGCTGGTGGCCGATACGACCGTGACGATCGACGGCGCGATCCTCGGCAAGCCGGCCGACGCCGACGATGCGCTCGCGATGCTCACCCGCCTCGCCGGCCGCGAACACGCGGTGCTGACCGCCGTCGCCGTGATCGACGCCAGCGGCGAGCTGCTGCCGCCCGCGCTGTCGCGCTCGTCGGTGCGCTTCGCGGCCGCGTCGCGCGACGCATACGTGCGCTACGTCGAAACCGGCGAGCCGTTCGGCAAGGCCGGCGCGTACGCGATCCAGGGCCGCGCGGCCGAATTCATCGAGCGAATCGACGGATCCCATTCAGGTATCATGGGTCTGCCCCTTTTTGAGACTGCCGCGCTGCTGCGTACCGCACGCGTCGCCTTCTGAACCGCACCATGAACGAAGAAATCCTGATCAACCTCACGCCGCAGGAAACGCGCGTCGCACTCGTCCAGCAAGGCGCGGTGCAGGAGCTTCACGTCGAGCGCACGCTGTCGCGCGGGCGGGTCGGCAACATCTATCTCGGCAAGGTCGTGCGCGTGCTGCCCGGCATGCAGTCGGCGTTCATCGACATCGGCCTCGAGCGCGCGGCGTTCCTGCACGTCGCCGACATCTGGCATCCGCGCCTCGCGGGCGAGCCGCAGTCGGGCGCGCCGCACCAGCCGATCGAGAAGATCGTGTTCGAAGGCCAGACGCTGATGGTCCAGGTGATCAAGGATCCGATCGGCACGAAAGGCGCGCGGCTGTCGACGCAGGTCAGTATCGCGGGCCGCACGCTCGTCTACCTGCCGCAGGAACCGCATATCGGCATCTCGCAGAAGATCGAAAGCGAGGCCGAGCGCGAGGCCGTGCGCGCGCGGCTGACCGCCGTGATCCCGCCGGACGAGAAAGGCGGCTACATCGTGCGGACGATCGCCGAGGACGCCACCTCCGACGAGTTGGCCGGCGACGTCACGTACCTGCGCAAGACGTGGGCGACGATCGTCGCGCAGGCGCAGCGGCTGCCGGCGACAAGCCTGCTGTACCAGGATCTCGATCTCGCGCAGCGCGTGCTGCGCGATTTCGCGAACGACGACACGACGCGCATCCAGGTCGATTCGCGCGAGACGTACACACGTCTCGCGGAGTTCGCGGGCGAGTTCACGCCGGCCGTGAGCCCGAAGCTGCATCACTACACGGGCGAGCGGCCGCTGTTCGACCTGTACAACATCGAGACGGAGATCCAGCGCGCGCTGTCGCGCCGCGTCGACCTCAAATCGGGCGGTTACCTGATGATCGACCAGACCGAGGCGATGACGACGATCGACGTGAACACGGGCGGCTATGTCGGTGCGCGCAACTTCGACGACACGATCTTCAAGACCAACCTCGAGGCCGCGCACACGATCGCGCGGCAACTGCGGCTGCGCAACCTCGGCGGGATCATCATCATCGACTTCATCGACATGGAGAACGCCGAGCATCGCGACGCGGTGCTGTCCGAGCTGAAGAAGGCGCTCTCGCGCGACCGCACGCGCGTGACGGTGAACGGCTTCTCGCAACTCGGGCTCGTCGAGATGACGCGCAAGCGCACGCGCGAATCGCTCGCGCACGTGCTGTGCGAACCGTGCCCGACCTGCCAGGGCAAGGGCCAGGTGAAAACGTCGCGCACCGTGTGCTACGACATCCTGCGCGAGATCCTGCGCGAATCGCGGCAGTTCAACCCGCGCGAGTTCCGCGTGATCGCCGCGCAGCAGGTGATCGACCTGTTCCTCGATGAAGAGTCGCAGCATCTGGCGATGCTGATCGACTTCATCGGCAAGCCGGTGTCGCTGCAGGTCGAGTCGAATCTGAGCCAGGAGCAGTACGATATCGTGCTGATGTAACCTTCCGCCCATCCGCCGCCGGCAGCACCGCGCGGCGCCCCGCTGCGGTGGCCGGGCTGTTCGCGCATGCCGCGCCGGCACCTGCCGCCGCCCTTTCATTGACCCTTTTCGCATTCACCCCACACCATGAGCCAAGGCCACAACCGCCGCCAGCGCAAGAAACTCCACATCGGCGAATTCCAGGAACTCGCGTTCAACGCCACCGCGCACTACCGCAACGACATGACCGACCTCGAGCGCGGCCAGTTGATCGATGCGTTCATCGACTTCGTCGAAGCGAACGGGCTGCTGACCGTCGCGTCCGCGGACGAAGGCATCGGCGCGTACGTGATCTCCGGCGCGCCGCGCGGCACGACGACCGACGCGGACCGCGAACTCGTGCGCGGATGGCTGGCCGCCCGTCCGGAACTGACGGACGTCAAGGTCAGCGAATTCACCGACGCGTGGTATCCGGACGCCTGATTGCCCGGCTTCACGCTGCTTCAAACGGCGCCCGCGCCTGCCCGCCATCACGGCGGGCCAGGCCGGCGTCGCGTGTTTCCCCTTCCGCCGCCCCTCTCCTCCCCGGCACCGGCTCACACGATTCGCGCCGCGTCGACCGTGATTACCCCGATTTCCGCAGTGAATCGGACGCTTACTTCAATTTAACGATCGTTAAAAGACGGCTCGTGTCGACGGACCTACTCTGATCGCACGAATCCGGTGGTTTTCGGCACGATCGGCAAGCAAGACGAAAGAATTCAAACGATTCGTCCTGCAGGCGCTCCGGGTTCCGACTCAGGCGAAAACGCGACACGGCGACAGGTCAATCAGGGAGACAACAACGATGCGCCCGACGCCTTGCTTCCGTCGCGACGATACGTCGACGCACACGAAGGCTGCCTGAGATCCATTTCCATAATCGAGACGAGGACGACATGAACACGCCCACCCTTCATCAAGCAGGACTCCGAATGATCATGATCGCGGCCGGCGCCGCGGCGCTGATGTCGCTGTCCGCGTGCGGCGGCTCCGGCTCGCTGAGCCAGGGCACCGGCGGCAGCGGGTCGGGATCGGGCGACACGACGGCCACGACCGGCGGCACGGGCAACGGCTCCGGCGGCACGTCCGCCAACGGCGTCGGCCAGACGACCGCGGCGTCGAGCAACATCGTGACCGCCGCGGGCGGCACCGTGTCGGGCGGCGGCGCGGTGATCGCGAGCCAGTCGGTGCCCGGCACCAACGCGGCGACCATGCAGGGGCTCGGCACCGTCGTGCAGGACGTCGGCGCGGCCGTCACCACGCTCGGCACCGGTCTCGGCGCCGGGCTCGGCCAGCTCGGCGCGTCGTCGAATCCGGTCGGCACGACGGTCGCGAGCACGGGCGGCGTGGTCACGAACCTCGGCGACGCGGTCGCGGCGACCGGCGGCGTGGTGTCCAGCCTCGGCGCCAGCGGGTCGGCGCTGGCGCCCCTCGCGCCGGTCACGTCGCCCGTCGGCGGCGCGATCACGACGCTCGGCAACACGATCGCCGGCGGCGGCGCCACGCTCGGCACGCAGTTGTCGACCGGCCCCGTCGCGCAGGTCACGGGCGCCGCCAGTTCGGCGATCACGCCGATCACGACGCAGGTCGGCTCGATCACGCAGACGGTCGCGTCGAGCACGCCGCTCGGCGCGCCGCTCACGAACCTCGTGACGACGGTCGGCAACGGTGTCGCGAACGCCGGCACGACGATCGCGAAAACCGGCGGCAACCCGGTGACGACCGGCGTCGGCAACGTGGTGACGGCAACCGGCAACACGGTCGCCACCGCCGGCACGGCGCTGCTCGGCGGCGGCGGCGCCGCGACGAGCCCGCTCGCACCGGTGACGGGGTTGCTGTCGACGGGTGCACTCGGCGGTGCAACGGGCGGCGGCAACCCGGCAGGCGCGCTCACGTCGGCGGCCGGCACCGTGACGGCCGCCGTGTCGGGCGCGACCGGCGGCGCGCCGGTCGCGGGGCTGACGGGCGGCAGCGGCACCGGCGCGCTGTCGAAGACGGGTGGCGTGCTCGCCCCGCTGACGACGACGCTCGGCTCGCTGGTCAAATAAGCAACACGCCATGCGGCGCCCGCCGCGTCGTCGACGCTCGGGCGCCGCAACCGCATCTCCGACGGTTTCCGCGGTCGTCCGCCCGCGTCCGATCCCTTCCTTTTCCCGACGGTCCGCCTGCAACAGGCCATCGAAATCGGTCCTGAAAGCAAGACACGTTAAACTCTCACCTCGCGTGGTGCGCCGCCCGCACCCGCCATCCATCGCCAGCCGCGTGCCCTCGGGCCGCCCCCGACCCATGGAGTGAGTGTCAATGAGCGGCGGACTCCCGTTTCCCGCATCCCGCAAGTCGTTGCCGTCGTCGACGGTCTTCCTGATTCTCGCCGCCGCCGCGCTGCTGTCCGGCTGCGGGCTGCTGCCGGTCCAGAACCCGCCCGCCCCGATCAGCGAGGCGCTCGTCGAGCCGGTCGAGGAGACCGCCGGCGAGCCGCTGACGATGCCGCCCGTGCCGGCGCCGACGCAACCGGAAACGCCGGAAGCGCCGAAGAAGCCGCACCGCGAGGTGACGCGGCCGAAACCCGTGCAGCGCCCCGAATCGCCGACCCCGCCGCCACCTCCGCCCCCGCCGATCGTCGCGACGCGCCCGCTCGACCGTACCCAGATCCACGCGCTGCTCGACAGCGAAGTCGCGCGCCGCAACGGCAAGGTGGTCGGCCGCGCGGTCGACATGGTGGTCGACGCGAGCGGCAAGCCGCGCGAGATGATCGTCAACCTGCAAGGCTTCATGGGCATCGGCGACCGCAAGGTCATCTTCCCGTGGAACGTGTTCCGCTTCACGCCGGGCGGCAAGCAGGAGCCGATCGTGCTCGACGTCCCGTCGGGCGACCTGCCGCCGGCCGCGCGACCGAAGGCGGTGCCGCTGTCGGGTTCGGCCGCGGCGTCGCCGACGACGCGGCTGCCGATGCTCGACAGCGATGTCGAGCGCCCGAACGGCACGAAGATCGGCCGCATCGTCGACGTGCTGATCGACCGCGGTGCACAGCCGCAGGCCGTCGTGCTCGACCTCGGCGGGCTCGTCAATACCGACCGCCGTTCGATCGCCGCGAGCTGGGGCGCGCTGCGCTTCGTCACGCGCGACAAGGCGCTGCACCCGCAGCTCGACCTGAACGACGCCCAGATCAAGGCATCGCCGCCCTACGCGGCCGACAAGCCGATCGTCGCGGTCTTCCCGCCCGTTGTCCCGGCCGCGCCGGCTTCGTCTGCGAGTGCCACCCGATGACGATCAAGCATTCCGTCAGCGTTCGCAGTCTCCGGGCCCTCGACTGGCTCAACTTTTTCGTTGCAAACGTTCAAACCGGGTTCGGTCCGTTCATCGCGTCCTACCTCGCGTCGCACAAATGGACGCAGGGCGAGATCGGCATGGTGCTGTCGATCGGCACGATCAGCGCGATGGTCAGCCAGGTGCCGGGCGGCGCCGCCGTCGATGCGCTGAAGAACAAGAAAGGCGCGGCCGCGTGGGCGATCGCGGCCATCATCCTGTCCGCGGTCCTGCTCGCGTCGAGCCCGACGATCGTGCCGGTGATCGCCGCGGAGGTATTCCACGGCTTCGCGAGCTGCATGCTGGTGCCGGCGATGGCCGCGATCTCGTTCTCGCTCGTCGGCCGCGCCGACCTCGGCGACCGGCTCGGCCGCAACGCGCGCTGGGCGTCGATCGGCAGTGCAGTCGCGGCCGGGCTGATGGGGCTGACCGGCGAATACTTCTCCGCGCGCGCGGTGTTCTGGCTGACCGCCGTGCTGGCGCTGCCCGCGCTGTTCGCGCTCGCGATGATCCAGCCGACGCACCAGGTGATCCCGCAGTCGTCGAAGCCGGACGACCTCGACGAAGCCGGCGAGCGCGAAACGCTGCTCGAACTGCTGCGCGACCGCCGGATGCTGATCTTCGCGGCCTGCGTCGTGCTGTTCCACCTGTCGAACGCCGCGATGCTGAACCTCGCGGCCGGCGAAGTCACGGCCGGGATGGGCGAGAACGTGCAGCTCGTGATCGCCGCGTGCATCATCGTGCCGCAGGCGATCGTCGCGATGCTGTCGCCGTGGGTCGGCCGCTCCGCGCAGCGCTGGGGGCGCCGGCCGATCCTGCTGCTCGGCTTCTCCGCGCTGCCGGTGCGCGCGCTGCTGTTCGCGGGCGTCAGCAGCCCGTACCTGCTCGTGCCGGTGCAGATGCTCGACGGCATCAGCGCGGCCGTGTTCGGCGTGATGCTGCCGCTGATCGCAGCCGACGTCGCGGGCGGCAAGGGCCGCTACAACCTGTGTATCGGGCTGTTCGGGCTCGCGGCCGGGATCGGCGCGACGCTCAGCACGGCCGTGGCCGGCTACGTCGCCGATCACTTCGGCAATGCGGTCAGCTTCTTCGGACTCGCGGCCGCGGGCGCGCTCGCGGTGCTGCTGGTCTGGCTCGTGATGCCCGAAACCCGCGTCGAGAATGGCGATGCGACGGCCGACGAACCGGCCGCCGCCTCGCCCGAACAGGCGCATTGACGGCGGCCCGCCGCCACCCGCTTCTTGGCCGACGCACGATGGATACGATCAGGACACTCAACGAAGCCCGCCAGCAGATCCAGCAGTCGATCTTCGATCTGTTCAAGGGGCTGTCATTCAGCGAGCGGCTCACGCAAGGCGCGCTGATGGCGCTGCAGGCCGTCTGCGGCGCGTGCCTCGCGTATGCGATCGGCCGCGCGATGCATACCGAGCAGGCCGTGTGGGCGGCGATCACCGCGATCGCCGTCACGCAGCACAACTACTCGGACACGATGTCGCTGTCGCGCGACCAGTTCATCGGCGCGATGGTCGGCGGCGTACTCGGTTTCGCCGGCGCGGCGCTGGGCGGCGATCGCCTCGTCGCGTATGCGCTCACGGTCGCGGTCGTGATCGTCTGCTGCTGGTGCCTGAACGTCGGCAGCGCGGCGCGGCTCGGCGGCGTGACCGCGACGATCGTGCTGCTGTTCCCGGGCAACGGACCGCTGTGGGACGTTCCGCTGATCCGGCTCGGCGAAGTGACGCTCGGCACGGTATGCGCGCTGGGCGTGTGCTGGCTGATGTCGAGAATCGAACGGCGCTGGTTCCGCCGCGCGGCGGCAAAGTGACGCGCTAATCCGGCGGCCCGGCGCGCATCGCGGCATCGCCATCCATGCCGGGCCGCGGGCTAGGTCAGTCGCCGATTCGCAGCACGATGCCGGAACCGATCTGCACCAGCAGGTGATCCCCGCCGACGCCGACCCATTGATAGCCGCGCGGCGGCGGACTCAGGTGATAGCCGCGCCAGTCGTCGATCACGTATTGGCGGTCGCGGAACTCGGGAGGAAGCCGGTCACCCTTGTGCCACTCGCGGCGCGGCTGGTCGGCCCAGCGCGGCGGTACGTCTTCAACGCGGCCGGGCCCTTTGCGCATGTCGTGCTTGCCGTGACCATACGCATGGCCATTGCCATGCCCATGCCCGTGGTCGTCCTGTTGCGCGCTGGATAACGTCGGCGCCGCCAACGCGGCGGCCACGAACACAACGGCAAGAATCGGGTGCCTTGTTACCATCATCCACCTCCCGTCGAACCGCCGGCGCCGGGATGACGCCGGCCGCACACAAGGCTAGCACACCTCGCGGGGCCCGCCGGTTGTGCGGCGCCACGCACGAGGCAGCGGGTATACTCTCGCTCACCTTCGATCCGTACGATTTTTCATGGCTGAACCTACGCTCGGCGTCGCCATCATCGCCCACAACGCGGCCCGCCGGCTCGCGCAGTGCCTCGACGCGCTCGCCTTTGCGGACGACATCGTGGTCGTCGACGGCGGCAGCACCGACGACACCGTCGAGATCGCCCGCGCACACGGCGCCCGGGTGATCGTCGCCGCCGACTGGCCGGGCTTCGGCCCGCAGAAGAATCGCGCGCTCGCAGCGCTGTCGACGGACTGGGTGCTGTCGATCGACACCGACGAAGTCGTGTCGGACGAGCTCGCCGCATCGATCCGTGCGGCGTTGCGCGCCCCGCAGGCCGATGTGTACGCCATCGACCGGTTGTCGGCGTTTTGCGGCAGCTGGGTGCATCACAGCGGCTGGTATCCGGACTGGATCCCGCGCCTGTTCCGGCGGGACACCGCCCGCTTCTCGGACGACCTCGTCCACGAGCGGCTGGTGTTCGACGGCCGCGTCGCGCGGCTCGACGGGAAGCTGCACCACTACTCGTACGACGACATCGACGCGGTGCTGCGCAAGCTCGACGCGTATTCGAGCGCCGGTGCGCGGCAACGCCGCGCGGCCGGCGAGCGGGCGACGGTCGGCAAGGCCATCCGGCGGGGGGTGTGGGCGTTCGTGCGGACCTACGTGCTGCGTCGCGGGTTCCTCGACGGGCGGGCCGGATTCATGATCGCGGTGTTCAATGCGGAGACGGTGTACTACCGCTTCCTGAAGCTCGCGCACGACGGCGCGGCTGAACCCGCATCGCGCCGCTAGGCAGCGGCCGAAAGGTGCGCCGATGGCGCACCGGTTATACGCCGCCGCGCGGCAAGGCCGACACGTCGATGATCGACTCGCGCGGCGCCTCCACCACCGGACGGCCTTCGACGAGCGCCGCCGCGGCGGCAATCACGCGCTGCGCGGAAAGCTCCGTCAGGCAGCGGCTCCAGCTTTCCAGATGACGGTCGCAGCCTTCGAGTTTGCAAGGCACGCAGTCGCCGTCACCCTGCATCAGGTAAACGTTGCCGCGCTGCGCCGAACCGCGCAGCGCCCACGGCTCGTCGTGAGCGGGCCAGTGGGCGGGCCACGGCCCCCAGCGCACCGGGTTGGACGGTCCGAACAGCGCGAGCGTCGGCGTCCCGCACGCGGCGGCGACGTGCGTCGCGCCGGTGTCCGGCCCGACGAACAGCCGTGCGCGGCGAATCAGTTCGGCGGTCTCGCCGAACGTCAGGCGCCCGACGAAATTCGCGACCGGCTCGCCCGCGGCAGCCACGATCCGCTGCGCATAGTCGACCTCCGCCGCGCCTGGCCCACCGCTCAGCGCGACGTCGAAGCCGCTTGCGCGGGCCCAGCGGATCAGTTCGACCCAGCCGTCCTCGCGCCACTGCTTGTAACGGAACATCGGGGATAGGTGCAGCACGATGTGCGCTCGAGTACGCGACAGCGCGGCCGGCCCATACAGCAGTGCGTCGAATTGCGCGACGCGCGCCGGATCGGTGCCGATGCCGGGCGCGACCACTTCAGCGCAAGGCGTCACGCCGAGCACTTCTGCAATCGCGAGACTGCTCGTCACCGTATGGACATCGCCGTGGCGATTGAGCGCAATGCCGTCCAGCATGAAACGCGTCAGCCGCGTGATCCGCTCCGGATCGACGAGCCCGACGCGCCGACGCCCACCGAACCACGTATAGAAACGGGCACGATCGGAGCTGATCGCCGCGCATGCGAGATCGTAGCGCCGCCACAGCCTGGCCGCGTCGGCGAACCGCTCGCGCGGCTTCGCGCGCTGCGCGACGACGATCACCCGACGAATGTCGGGATTGTGCTCGAGCACGCCCTCGGTGCCGCGAAACACGACCATGTCGATCTGCGCGTCAGGCCAGCGCCGCTTCAGGGAGCGGACCAGCGGCGTCGCCAGCAGCACGTCGCCGATCCGGCGGGTGCAGGTGACGAGAATGCTGCGCGGCGGCGTATCGAACGTAAGGGAAGCGGTCACGGCGGGTATCGACTGACGGAAGCGGGCCATTTTAGCGAAATCGCGCGGCGCGAACCATGCTGCCGGCTCAGCGCGCCGCCGCGAGCAGGTCGGCGGCGAGCGCGGCGAAACGCCGGTTCGCCGCCGGCACGTCGAACGTCGCGATCCGTGCCGCGGCACAAGGCGCGAGCGCCGCCCGCACGTCCGCGTCGGTCACGAGGCGTTCCAGCGCCGCCGACATCGCATCGACGTCGCCGACCGGCACGAGCAGGCCTGCGCGGCCGTCGTCGAGCATGTCGCGCGGGCCGGTCGGGCAGTCGGCCGCGAGCACCGGCGTGCTGAGCGCCATCGCTTCGCCGAGCACCATGCCGAACCCTTCGTAGCGGCTGCTCAGCACGAGCGCTTCGGCGGCGCGAACGTACGGAAACGGATTCGCGCAATAGCCCATGAAATGCACGGCATCGCGAATCCGCAGTTCGTCCGCAAGCTGCTCGAGTGCTGCGCGATCCGGCCCGTCGCCAAGCAGGACGAGATCTACCGCGTCCGGCCGGCGAGCACGCCATTGCGCATACGCGCGCAGCAGTGTCCGGTGATCCTTCTGCCCTTCGTCGAGCCGCGCGACCGACACGACGAACCGTTCGGCCGGCCACTCGACCGACGCCGTTGCTTGCTGCCGGATCGCAGAGATGTCGATCACGTTCGGGAGTTCGACGACCCGCACGCCGGAGCCGGCGAACATCTTCTCGGCTTCGTGCTGCATCGCAGGCGTCAATACCGCGATCGCCGCGTAGCGCGCGTACTGGCGCGTGCGCCGCGCCATGTACGCGTCGCCTTTTTTGCCGAAGCGTGCGACGAAGCTGTAGTGGCTGACGCCCAACCACGGCGCGGTACCGCGGCCGGCAATCCGCCGCAGCGAGAAATCGTAATCGCAGACGAGGTCGTAGCCGGAGGCGACCTGCAGGAAGCGTCGCGCGACCAGCCGGCGAATCGCCGCATGGGTCGTCAGCTTGTGCAGCAGCTTTTCGCCGAAGCGCAACCGGCGGCGGCGCTCGAGCTGGTGCAACGCATGCGACCAGCGCGCCGTCGCGAGCACGTGAACCGGCACGTCGGCCGGAATCGCGCCGCTGCGGCGCAGCGCATCGAGATCGTCGGTCGGGAAGGCAACCGACAACGCGGGAGCAAACTGGCGGCGATCCAGCGCGTTCAGCCACGCGACCAGCGCGGTTTCGGTACCGCCCCGCCCGAAGTCGTCGATATGGAACAGCAATCGCACGGGCTTGCCGTTCGCGATCGACGGGCCGGCTTCCGCGCGGCTCGCGACGGCGTTCACGATCCGCTCCCCGGCTGCGCGCGACGCACGCGTGCGCGTCGCTCGCCATGCCCGAGCACCAGCCCGGCAAATGCCCAGAATGCCAGGATCGTCGTCTGCCACATGAAATCGTCCACCAGGTTCTTCGTGACCATCCCGACCACGAGCGCGATGCCGCCCGCCGCAATCCACGGATCAGCCTTCCGCAGTCGCCAGAACGCGAATGCGAGCGCCGCCAGCAACAGTGCCTGCATTGCCAGGCCGATGCGCCCGGTCTGTAGCCACGTATTCAGGAAAAGATTGTGCGCGTGCGTCAGCGCCTGCGGCTCGAGTGCCAGCAATTCGGGCGGCATCTCGCTGCGGTAGGCCATTCCCGGCACCGGTTTGCCGAAACCGATACCCAGCCATTTGTGACGGCTACCTTGCTCGTCATAGAACCGCCACAGCTTGGGCCGCGTGTCCGACGACAGCGTGTCGCCGACTGCCGTCATGCCGGGCGGCACATACAGACGCACGCCGGCGATCGAGACGTCGCGCGATGCGGCCAGCGGCGGCGGTGAATCGTGATAGCGCAGCCGCGCGCTCATTTCGAGCGTGCCGATCGCACCGGCGCCGACGACGACCACTGCCAGCCCCGCCAGCAGCAGATGATGCCGGTACAGCGGATAAAGGCCGATCAGCAACACCACCGCGGCAGCAGGCCAGAAGAAGCGGTTGAGGCTGGCAAGCCCGACCATCCCGCACAGCACGAGTCCCGACACGCCGAACCAGCGCCAGCCGCGCCTGGGCACGAAGAACGCACAGAACAACGCCATGGCGAACGCAACGAGCGTACTCGTATGCCCCACCCGCGCATAGAACCGCAACGGGAACGTTTCGGGTGTCGGCGGCTGCAGCTTGCCCCAGTAGATCACGCTGACCGCGGCGAGCAACGCGCACGCGAGCCAGACGGTCAGCGTGACGCGTTCGGGCCGCTCGACCCGCGTGCCGAACAGCCAGAAGCCCCAGAACGACAGCAGCGGATACACGACCTCGTCGAGCCACGCATGCCGGCTGACGTCCGGGAACACCGACCAGCGGGTGGCCGCGAAACTCCACGCCGCCCAGCCGACGATCGGGACGAACAACGGCCACCGGAACACCGCCGGCCGGTCGCGCCCGCACGCGGCGCCGATCAGCGCAATCCCGACCAGCACCATGCTGCAATTCACGAACGCCGCCATGTGCCCGAACATGATGGCGAACATCAGAACGGGGCAGCCAATCCACAGAAGACGCTCCATACGCGCCGCAATAGCCGTCATCGAACTTGCACCAGAACGTGTTTCAGTGCGCCACGTACCGCATCCACCGACAGCCCGCTCATGCAGCCCGCGGAGCCGTCGTGCCACGCGACGCATGTCGTGGCGTCGCGATCGCATCGCCTGACCCACTGGACGTGACGCCGGAAAATATACGGTTGATCGCGGCATGGCATGTCCGCGATCGTTACGGCGACGAACGGAACGTCGCGCCAGTAACGTCCGGCACCGTGAACCAGCGCGCTGCCGGGCCCGAACAGCGCGACGGTCGGTACGCCGATGAGGCGCGCGAGATGCGCGACGCCCGTGTCGGGACAGACAACTGCCCGAGCGCCTGCATAGAGATGCCAAAGATCGGCGAGACCGAGTTTCCCGGCAAAGTTCGGCTGCCCGGCGTGCGGCCCGATCTGCTCGATCAGGTCGGCTTCGCTCTTGCCGCCGCTCCACACCACCCGATAGCCACCCGCCTCCATGTCGGCCGCCAGCGCTCGCCAGCGCTCGATCGGCCAGCGCTTGACCATCGTGCTGGCACCCGGATGCAGCACCACGTAGGGCCGCTCCCGAAGCGCCGCTGGCAACGCGACGCTCGGCGGCGGCGCCGGCCAGTCGCCCGGCCGGTATGCGCGCGGAGGGCCGCCGTCGACCAGGTCCGCGATCAGGTCGCCCCACGCGGCCGGCGCATCGGGATACGGACGACGTTCGTCGACTGGCCAGTTCTTCCACGCCGGGGCATCGCCGTCGTGCGCGACGATCCAGCGACAGCCGGCCGCGAGCGCCAGCCAGCTGTGACGGTTATCCGCCGCGACGAGGCCGAGATCGTACGGCCCCGACGCCAGCAAGCGGCGCACCGACACGGGGTCACGCGGATCGAAAGCCAACGCCTGGACGCCAAACGGCTCGCCCGCATACAACGGTGCGATCGCCTTCGGACACGCGAGCGCGATGCGCGCGTGCGGATATTGTTCGCGCAGCTTCGCCAGCAACGGTGTCAGCAACAGCGTATCGCCGAGCAGGAGATGGTGCGCGACGAAAATGCTCGCCAGTTGCCGAGGCTTGCGCCGCAGCGGCTTGAACAGCAATCTCGGCAGAGCCCGCGCGAAGATGTGGATACGTCCGGGGAAGCGGCTCATCGTTAACAGCGGGCTGTCTCGATGGCAAAATTCGCGACGCGGATCGGCCCGATGAACAGCCGAGTCGCCACACGAATCACCATGATCATTGTGAATTGAATAAGTATTTGCACGGAGCAAATCGCGCCGATCAACCGGCACGAATCACCGGAGCGGAATAGCCAGCCGCACCACCCAAACAGGCCGCCAGAGTATACCATCGCCCCCTCGCGCGCCCGAACCGGAAGCCGTCTGACAGATTGCCCCTTACAGGGACGGACCGCTACGCCGGCGCCCACGCCTCGCGGGCCAGCGCGAGCAACTGCTCGACATGATGGCGCACGCCCGGGTCGTAACCTACCGCGTCGCGCGCGACGGCGGCCCGGTCGCCGGCTCGCACGCGCTGTGCGGCCGTCGCCAGCACGGCGCGCAGCGCCTCGACATCGTCGGCTGCGAACGTCAGCTTCGCATGGTCCGCGATGACGTCATGGCAGCCGAGCGTGGGCGGCAAGATCACGGGTGTCCCGCACATCACTGACTCGATGCCGACCAGCCCGAACGGCTCGTATTTCGATGCAAGGATCGTGTAATCCGCCGCGCGGTATCCGTCCTCGATGTCCTTCACGTAGCCGATGTAGCGCAGTTGCGCCGAGGTCCGCTCCGGCGGGCGGCCGGCCACCGCGACGACGATCGACGCGTCCGTCCCCTGCAGCGCGGCCTCGATCAGCGGCAAGCCCTTGCGCACGTGGCTGCTCGACGGAAACAGCAGCACGACGTCGCGCTCGCCGAAACCGAAGCGGCGCCGCAACGCGGTGCGCTCGTCGTCGCCGACAGGCGTGAAGCGCTGCGCATCGACGGGGGGATACAGCATGCGGATCCTGGCGTCGTCGACGCCGTACAGCGTGCGCAGTTCGTCGCGCATCATCTGCGAATGCGCGACCACATAGCGCGCATTCGCGTACTGCCGGCTCTCGAGCGCAATCTGGCGCCGGTCGAAATAGCCCGGTGCGCGGCCGATCGCGCGCAAGAACCCTCGATGTGTGCCGCCGCAAATCGCGATCTCCGAGCAGGCGACCCGATTACAGCCGATCAGCACATCCACGTCGGCCGCGCGGCGTGCACCGCGGAGCCGCCACGAGAACCATTCGTCGCGCACCTTGCCGGGCAGGAACGAGACGTTGATCCGATGCGGCTCGACGAGCCGCGCCTCCGGAATCGACGCGTCGACGGAGCGCGCGAAGAACGCGGGCGTCACGCCCGCCTCCGCCATTCCCCGCGCGATATCGATCGCGTAGCGCTCGAGGCCGCCCCCGTGCTTCAGCGCATTGGCCGACAGGCCGATCTTCATCTCCGCACGCGCGACACGGGCCCGCACGACGCTCACCCGGCCTCCTGCTGGAACTGAATCCGATGCAGATGGGCATACAGGCCGCCGGATGCGAGCAGCGCCGCGTGGCTGCCGCTCTCGACGATTCTGCCGCCGTCCATCACGAGAATCCGGTCTGCACGCTCGATCGTCGACAGCCGATGTGCGATCACCAGCGTCGTGCGGCCCTTCATCAGCGTCTCGAGCGCCGCCTGAACGTGACGCTCGGATTCCGAATCGAGCGCCGACGTCGCTTCGTCGAGAATCAGGATCGGCGCATCCTTGTAGATCGCGCGCGCAATCGCGAGACGCTGGCGCTGGCCGCCCGACAGGCGCATGCCGTTGTCGCCGACGAGCGTGTCGAGCCCGTCGGGCATCGCCTCGACCGTACTGAGCAGATTCGCGGCGCGCAGCGCCGCCGTCACGCGTTCGCGGTCGGGGGTTTGGCCGTACGCGACGTTGCTCGCGATCGTGTCGTTGAACAGCACGACATCCTGACTCACCATCGCAATCTGGTCGCGCAGGTCACGTAGCCGATACTCGGGTAACGCGACGCCGTCGACGAGAATCTCTCCGGACGTCGGATCGAAAAAGCGCGGCATCAGGTTGACAAGCGTCGTCTTGCCGCTGCCTGACGGCCCTGCGAGCGCGATCATCTCGCCAGGCGCCACGTCGAACGACACGCGGTCGAGCGTTGGCTTGCCGATGCCGGCGTGATACGCGAACGACACGTCGTTGAAACGAATCCGGCCGGTGGCCCGCTCGAGCGGCTTGCCGCCGCCTTCGGGCTCGCGCGGCTCGTCGATCAGGCCGAAGATCAGCTCGGCCGCCGTCATCCCGCGCTGCAGCGGCTGGTTCACGTCCATCAGGTGCTTGAGCGGCGAAATGATGAGCAGCATCGCGGTGACGAACGCGACAAAGCCACCGACCGTCGTCTGGTCGTTCGCGGACTGCACGACGGCAATCGTCAGCACGACGGCCAGCGCGATCGACGCGAGAAACTGCGTGAGCGGCTGCGCAAGCCCACCCGACACGATCATTCGCATCGAATAGCCGCGCAGACGCCGGCTCAATTCGTTGAAGCGGCTGATTTCGTACTGCTCGCCGTTGTGGATCTTGACGACCTTGTAGCCGCCGACGGTCTCCTCGACGATGTACGCGAGCTGGTTCGTCAGCATCTGGTGCTCGCGGTTCAACCGGCGCAAACGCCGGTTGATCTTGCCGACGAGCCAGCCGATACACGGCAGCAACACGGCGACGATCAGTGTCAGTCGCCAGTTCAAATAGAACAGATAACCCAGCAGAAAGACCACCGTCAACGAATCGCGCACGAGCGTAATCAACACGCCCAGCAATACGTTCAGGACCTGGTTGACCTCGAAGACGACCGCATTGATCACCGTACTCGCGGTCTCGCGCTGGAAAAACGACACGCCGGTGTGAATCATCCGGTTGAACATCTCGATCCGCAGGTCGAGCAGGATCCGGTTCGAGACATACTGAAGCAGATAGTTGGACGCGTACTGCGCGGCGGCACGCACCAGCGCGAGACCGACGACCGCGATCGGCACGTAGAGCTTCGCGGTCACGTCGCCCTTCGTGCCGAAGCCGCGGTCAAGCAGCGGCTTGAGCAACGCCGGAATCCCGGCTTCCGTTGCCGCGACGACGGCCATCGCGAGGACGCCCGCCACCATCACCCACAGGAGCGGCTTCAGGTACGGCCAAAGGCGGCGCGCGACGACCACGGGCGACGATGCGTCTTCCCCGCCTATGGGTTTGCTAAGAGTAGGCTTGACGCTCAAGGTGCCCTCAAGGAATTTGAATCGAAAATCATTCAGTAGACGATTTCGGCGGAACTACCGTCGAACGCCGCGCGCAGCTCTGCCAGCAGCACGTCGCTCGGTTTCACGCGCCAGGCATCGCCCAGACGCATTTCGCCTTGCGCGCGCGCGTTGCTGTAGTGGATCTGCACCGCGAGCCCGTTCGGCAGCGGCGCCTGCGGGCGCCGACCGCCATCGCGCCCGCCGCCGCGCGGCGCGGGCGCTTCGATCACGTTCGCGGCGGCCGGATCGTCCTTCGACACGTGCGGCTCGAGCACACGGCGCAGCGCGAGCGCGTCGGCGTTGCCGTTCATCGTCAGCCGCACGGCCTGCGCGTAGCGGCTGCGCGCGCGTTCGAGATCCATCACGGTATCGGCCGTGAAGCGAATGCCGCCGGTGAACGCGTCGTTGCGCGCCTGCCCCTGCACGATCAGCAGCTCGTCTTCCTTGAACAGCGCCTTGTTCGCCTCGAACTGTTCGTTGAAGATCGTGATCTCGCACTGGCCCGTGCCGTCGTCGAGCAGCGCGATCAGCATCTTGCCGCGCTGCGTCATCTGCGTGCGCAGCGACGCGATGATGCCGGCGACGAGCTTGTCGCGCCCTTCCTTCAGGTCACCGACCTTCTGCCGCACGAACCGCCGCACTTCGTCGCGATACGCATCGAACAGGTGGCCGGACAGATAGAAACCGAGCGCGGCCTTTTCTTCCTGCAGGCGGCGCTTGTCGTCCCACGCGGGTTCGTCGACGAGCGCATGCGCGTGCGGCGACTCGGCGCCCATGTCGAACAGGCCGGCCTGCATCGCGTTCGCTTCGGCCTGGTCGGCCGCTTCCATCGCGAGCGGCACCGACGCGATCAGTTGCGCACGGTTCGGATTCAGCGAATCGAACGCGCCGGCGCGGATCAGCGCCTCGACCGTGCGGCGGTTGACGACGCGCCGGTCGATCCGTTCGCAGAAGTCGAACAGGTCGGTGAACGCCTTTTCCTCGCGGGCGCGCAGGATTTCCTCGATCGCGTTCTGGCCGCTGCCCTTCACCGCGCCGAGGCCGTAGCGGATCGTGCGCGAGCGCTTGCCGTCGGCTTCCGCGACCGGCTCGAACCGGTAATGCGACTGGTTGATGTCCGGCGGCAGCACGGCGAGGTTGTTCACGACGCAGTCGTCGAACAGGATCTTCACCTTGTCGGTGTCGTCCATCGCGAGCGTCATGTTGGCCGCCATGAATTCGGCCGGATGGTGCGCCTTCAGCCACGCGGTGTAATACGCGAGCAGCGCATACGCGGCCGCGTGCGACTTGTTGAAGCCGTAGCCCGCGAACTTCTCCATCAAGTCGAAGATCTCGTCGGACTTCTCGCGCGTGAGGCCGTTCTTCGCGGCCCCCTCGGCGAAGATCTCGCGGTGCTTGACCATCTCCTCGGGCTTCTTCTTGCCCATCGCGCGACGCAGCAAGTCCGCGCCGCCGAGCGAGTAGCCGCCGATGATCTGCGCCATCTGCATCACCTGCTCCTGATAGACCATGATGCCGTAGGTCTCTTTCAGGACGGGTTCGACGCGCGGATCCGGGTATTCGACCTTCTCGCGGCCGTGCTTCCGCGCGCAGAAGCTCGGGATCAGGTCCATCGGGCCCGGCCGGTACAACGACACGAGCGCGATGATGTCCTCGAAGCGGTCGGGCTGCGCATCCTTCAGCATGCCCTGCATCCCGCGGCTTTCCAGCTGGAACACCGCGACCGTGTTGGCCTTCTTCAGGATCTGGAACGACGCCGGATCGTCGAGCGGCACCTGCGCGAGCGACCAGTCTGCCTTCGACGGATCGAGACGGCGGATGTAGCGCTCGGCCCAGTCGAGGATCGTCAGCGTCGTGAGACCCAGAAAGTCGAACTTCACGAGGCCGACGGCTTCGACGTCGTCCTTGTCGTACTGGCTGACCACGCCGCCGTCGTCGCCCTGCGTGTACAGCGGGCAGAAATCGGTCAGCTTGCCGGGCGCGATCAGCACGCCGCCCGCGTGCATCCCGACGTTACGCGTGAGGCCCTCGACGCGCTGCGCGAGATCGAGCAGCTGGTGGACTTCGTCCTCGTGGTCGTAGCGCTCCTGCAGCTGCGGTTCTTCCTTCATCGCGTCGGCAATCGTCACGTGCTTGCCGGGCTTGAACGGAATCAGCTTCGCGACGCCGTCGGTAAACATGTAGCCGAGGTCGAGCACGCGGCCGATGTCGCGCACGGCCGCCTTCGCGGCCATCGTGCCGAACGTGGCGATCTGCGAGACGGCGTCCGCGCCGTATTTCTCCTTCACGTACTGGATCACGCGATCGCGGCCGTGCTGGCAGAAGTCGATGTCGAAGTCGGGCATCGACACGCGTTCCGGATTCAGGAAGCGCTCGAACAGCAGGTTGTAGCGCAGCGGATCGAGGTCGGTAATGCCGAGCGCGTACGCGACCAGCGAACCGGCGCCCGAGCCGCGGCCCGGGCCGACCGGCACGCCGTTGTTCTTCGCCCAGTTGATGAAGTCCGCGACGATCAGGAAGTAGCCGGGGAAGCCCATCTTCGTGATGGTCCCGCACTCGAATTCGAGGCGCTTGTAGTACGTGTCGCGCTGCGCGTCGCGCTCGGCTTCGACCGGATACAACTGCGCGAGGCGGGTTTCGAGCCCCTCCTTCGACAGCTGGACCAGGTAGTCGTCGAGCGACATGCCGTCCGGCGTCGGGAACAGCGGCAGTTTCGGCTTGCCGAGCTCGAGCTTCAGGTTGCAGCGCTTCGCGATCTCGACCGTATTGGCAATCGCCGACGGCAGGTCGGCGAACAGCGCGGCCATGTCGTCCTGCGTGCGGAAATACTGGTCGGTCGTGAAACGCTTCTGGCGCCGCGGGTTCGCGAGGATGTCGCCTTCCGAGATGCACACGCGCGCCTCGTGCGCGGTGAAATCGTCGTCGGTCATGAACTGCGTCGGGTGCGTCGCGACGACCGGCAGCTTCAGCGACGCGGCGAGCGTCGCCGCCTGCTGGATGTACGCCTCGGCGCCCGGCTGGCCGTAACGCTGCAGCTCGATGTAGAAGCCGCCCGGGAACACCCTCGCCCAGCGCTCGGCGTGACGGCGCGCGGCTTCTTCGTTGCCCGCGGCCAGCGCAAGCCCGATATCGCCCTGTTGCGCGCCCGACAGCGCGAGCAGCCCCTGCGCGAGCTCGCCGTCGAGCCAGCTCGCGTCGAGTTCCGCGCGGCCGCGATACTGGTTCGTGAGCCACGCCTTCGACAGCAGCTCGCAGAGATTCAGGTAACCGACCTTGTCCTTGACCAGCAGCAGCAGCCGCGACGGCTTGTCGCGGTCGTCCGGATTGGCAATCCAGACGTCGCAGCCGGCGATCGGCTTGATGCCCTTGCCGCGGGCTTCCTGGTAGAAACGGACGAGGCCGAATGCGTTGCCGAGATCGGTGAGCGCGAGCGCGCCCTGACCGTCCGCGGCCGCCGCCTTGACGATGTCGTCAATGCGCACGATGCCGTCGGCAATCGAGAATTCGGAGTGAACGCGAAGATGGACGAAGCGAGGATCTGACATGGGCGCTATTGTAGCCGCCCCGCCGCGCGGGCTGCCCAAAAAATGCCCGCTTTGGCCGTTCGGCCGATGCACGCGGCGACGCGTCGCGCGGTTGGCCGATCGGCCAGGTACCGACGCCCGCGCCGTTTGCGGGATAATACGGTTTTTCGAATCAGCGCCCCGGCTTCGCACCCTTTTTTGCGGGCCGCCGGGCGGCCGTTTTCCCGTCGGACCATCATGACCATCGTCAACCTCGCCGCCTACCACTTCGTATCGCTCGACGCGAACGAGCAATGGCGCCCGCTCGTCACCGCCCGCTGCAACGAACTCGGCCTGCGCGGCACGATCCTGCTCGCGCCGGAAGGCATCAACCTGTTCATCGCCGGCACGCGCGAAGCCACCGACGCATTCATCGCGTACATCCGCCACGATCCGCTGTTCGAAGGCAAGTTCGCGACGCTGCAGTTCAAGGAAAGCCTGTCCGACTCGCAGCCGTTTCGCCGCATGCTCGTGCGCCTGAAGCGCGAGATCATCACGATGAAGAAGCCCGCGATCAAGCCGGAACTCGGCCGCGCGCCGTTCGTCGACGCGCGCACGCTGAAGTCGTGGCTCGATCGCGGCCACGACGATACCGGCCGCCCGGTCGTGATGCTCGACACGCGCAACGCGTTCGAGGTCGACGTCGGCACGTTCGACAACGCGCTCGACTACCGGATCGACAAGTTCAGCGAATTCCCGGAAGTGATCGACGCGAACCGCGCCGACCTCGAAGGCAAGACGGTCGTGTCGTTCTGCACCGGCGGCATCCGCTGCGAGAAGGCCGCGATCCACATGAAGGAAATCGGCATCGACAACGTGTACCAGCTCGAAGGCGGGATCCTGAAATACTTCGAGGAAGTCGGCGGCGCGCATTATCACGGCGACTGCTTCGTGTTCGACTACCGCACCGCGCTGAACCCGCAGCTCCAGCCGACCGAGAACGTCACGTGCTTCGCGTGCCGCGCGGTCGTCACGCCGGAAGCGCAACGATCGCCGAGCTACGTGGCCGGCAAGTCGTGCCCGGCCTGCGCGCAGGCAGCCAGCGCCGCGTAACGGCGCGTCGCACCGCGCCCCGCGATGAATCCCGGCTATCGCGGCCGCTTCGCGCCGTCGCCCACCGGCCCGCTGCACTTCGGCTCGCTGGTCGGCGCGCTCGCAAGCTGGCTCGACGCCCGCGCGCACGGCGGCACATGGCTCGTCCGCATCGAGGATCTCGACGGCCCGCGCACGGTCCCCGGTGCGGCCGACGACATCCTCGCGACCCTCGCGCATTTCGGCATGACGCCCGACGAACCGCCCGTCTGGCAGAGTACGCGCGATGCGGCCTACACGGCCGCGCTCGAGCGGCTCGTCGCGGCGGGGCTCGTCTATCCGTGCGGCTGCACGCGCAAGGAAATCGCCGATTCGCTGCGCGCCGCCCATGAACGCCATACGACGCTCGCGTATCCGGGTACCTGCCGCACCGGCCTGCACGGCAAGCCCGCGCGCGCATGGCGGCTGCGCGTGCCGGACGGCGACGATGCGGTCGTCACGTTCGACGATCGCTGGCAGCACGCGCAATCGCAGAACCTCGCGACCGAAGTCGGCGATTTCGTGCTGAAACGCGCGGACGGCCAATGGGCGTATCAGCTCGCGGTCGTCGTCGACGATGCCGATGCCGGCATCACGCACGTCGTGCGCGGCGCCGACCTGCTCGATTCGACCGCGCGCCAGATCTACCTGCAGCGCTGCCTCGGCGTGCCGACTCCCGCGTACCTGCACGTGCCGGTCGTCGTCGATGCCAACGGCGAAAAGCTCAGCAAGCAGACGGGCGCGACGGCACTCGGACGCGACGATCCGCTGCCGGCGCTGCGGGCCGCGGCCGCGCATCTCGGTTTGGCGGCCGATGGCGATCGGCCGGTCCATACGATCGACGCGTTCTACGCGGCCGCGACCGATGCATGGGCGCGTCGCTTCGGGCCGCGTGCCGGTTGAATCGCTTGCACGACGCCGGCCCACGCCGACGACGCGCCTGTCTCGGTCAGCACCGAATCCAGCCGCATGAAAGCAAGGCGAAAGCCACGTCCGCCGACGACTCGGCATCGAAAGCTCCTCCCGCACGCGGCAAGCAATAGCTCGCACACGCCCCGCCCCGATCGCCTCGCCCAATGAAAAACGGGCACATGCTCGTCACATGTACCCGCTTGTCCGGCAGCGCTCACGCGCCGCCCCAACCCACTCGGCCCGCCTTATGCCGACGGCTTGCGCGGCATCCCGAAGCCGCCGAGCAGCGCGGCGACCTGGCGCTTCGGCCCTTTCTTCTCGGGCTGCTGCGCGGGCTGCGCGTCGTCCGGCTGCTTCGCCGACGCCGACGGCTCGTACGGCTTCAGGAAGAAATCGTCGACCGGCGCTTCGTGGCGGCGATGATGGCCACCGCGCTCGGCGCTGCCCGACGACCGGCGGCCCGAGGCACCGCGATGCTCGTCGCGATCGCGCCGACCGCCCCGTTCGCCACCGCGCTCACCGCCACGCTCCCCGCCGCGCTCGTCGTGACGATGGCGCGCCGGCTTGTCGAGCTTGAGCGTCTGCATTTCGAGCGGACGCTTGATCAGCTTCTCGATATCGGCGAGCTGCTTGCGCTCGTTCGGGCTGCACAGCGACAGCGCGTCGCCCGTCGCACCCGCGCGGCCGGTACGGCCGATCCGGTGCACGTAGTCTTCCGCGCTGAACGGCAGGTCGAAGTTGATCACGGCCGGCAGCTCGGCGATGTCGAGACCGCGCGCGGCCACGTCGGTCGCGACCAGCGCCTCGATCTCGCCGCGCTTGAACGCGTCGAGCGCCTGCATCCGCTCGATCTGCGTCTTGTCGCCGTGGATCGCCGATGCGACCACGCCGTCGCGCTCGAGATTGCGCGCGAGGCGGCTCGCACCGATCTTGCTGTTGCAGAACACGATCACCTGCTTGAGGCCGCGATCGCGCAGCAACTGCACGACGGCCGCCTGCTTGTCGCCTTCGGCGACGTCGTAGACGATCTGCGTGACGTTCGCGTTCGTCGAGTTGCTGCGCGCGACCTCGATCGTCTGCGGGTTGCGCAGGTAGGTCGACGCGAGCTTCTTGATTTCGCCCGAGAAGGTGGCCGAGAACAACAGTGTCTGACGCTCCTTCGGCAGCAGGTTCAGGATGCGCTGCAGATCGGGCAGGAAGCCCATGTCGAGCATCCGGTCGGCTTCGTCGAGCACGAGGATCTGCACCTGGCCGAGGTTCGCCGTCTTCTGCTGCACGTGGTCGAGCAGGCGGCCCGGCGTCGCGATCAGGATCTCGACGCCGCGGCGCAGTTCGGCCGATTGCGGGTTCATGTCGACGCCGCCGAACACCACCGCGCTGCGCAGCGGCGTGTGCTTCGCATACGCGTGCACGTTCGCGGCGACCTGGTCGGCGAGTTCGCGGGTCGGTGTGAGGATCAGCGCACGCACCGGGTGGCGCGCCGGTGACGCGCTCGTGTTGGCCTGCGGCAGCAGACGCTGGATGATCGGCAGCGAGAAGCTCGCGGTCTTGCCGGTGCCCGTTTGCGCGGCGCCCATGACGTCGCGGCCGGCGAGCACGACCGGAATGGCCTGCGCCTGGATCGGCGTCGGCGTCGTATAGCCCTGCTCCGCAATGGCTTTCAGGATATCGGCGGCAAGGCCGAATTGATCGAAGGTTGCGTCGACGGGCTTGGCGACAGAATCGGACATGGTGGCGTTTCGCTCAAAAGGCGCGGCGGGGACATCGTGCGTCAGGCCAGCCGGGCCTGCGCTCATCACAATTCGGAAATAGACGGAGCCGCGGCGCGCCGCGCGGCGCCGCTCTGGCGCTTGGGACCGGTTCAATGCGAACGCTGGACGCCAGGCCGTGCGGACTCCGTTCGGCGCGAATGCCGGCGGAAAGGGCCGTATTGTAGCACCGTGCGGGCATCTGTCCGTGACAAGCCGCGAACGGCCGTGGCGGCGGTTCGCGCGGCGGGGCCGCCCAGGCCCGCCCAAGGCCCGCGCGGGCGAACGGCTGGCCGATCGGGTTATCCGACTCGGCCGGCACACGATATTAGGGGTTCGATCTCTAAGCGTCGTATCGACAGGTGCGCCGCCAGCCCGACAGCCGGTCAACACGGGTGGCGAATACGCTCCGCGATCGTGCCCGCCGATCAGCCCTTCTTCTTTTTCTTCTCGACCTGCACGCAGTCGCCCAGCAGCGGCGGCGACTTCGGGTCGGCGATCTCGTCGCGCAGCGTCGCTTCCTTGCCCTTCGTCCACCACGTATAGCGGCCTGCCTGATAGCGCGCGCCGGACGCCGACACCGTATCGACGAACAGCATCTGCTTGCCGTCGACCGGCACGAGCGCGAAGCTCTGGCCGTTGCCCGCGAGCCAGTACGACACGCGCACCGGCTGCTTGTGATTCGCGCACTGGTAGACGGTTTGCTGGCGCGCGTCGGCGTCGATCTCTTCGACGGTCAGTTGCGCGGCATGCGCGACGGAAACGGCGGTACCGGCGAGCGCAAGCGCAGCGAAGGTTTGGCGAATCATGCAGGTCCTCTCACGAGACGGGTGGAAACGCGCCCTCGCGGGGCGCGCGGTTATTGTTTATCGGGGTGGCGGGTTAGCACGCCGGTTGCCGGAATCAGGGATCGATCACGTCCGCGCACGCATCGGTCGGCGCGGCGGCGACATGGCCGACGAGCGGCACGATCTTGAGCCCGGCCGACGCCACGCGGCACGGCGCGGCCGCGAGGCCGCAGCCCGCGAGACTCGCGACGAGCGCCAGCGCGGCGCCCAGCTTTCCGATACGCAACCATCTCGACGCCATCGTCGTCTCCTCGTTCCGTCAGCGTGCCGACACGGGCCGGACGGCCGCGGCCGCGCGCTTCGCGCGTTCGCGGGCTTCGTCGACGCTCGCGCCGGTCGCCAGCGCGACGCCCATGCGTCGCTTCGCAAAACTTTCCGGCTTGCCGAACAGGCGCAGGTCCGCGCCCGGCACCGCGAGCGCGTCGCGCACGCCTTCGAACGCGATCCCGCGCTCGTCGAGCCCGCCGTAGATCACCGCCGACGCAGCCGGCGTGCCGAGCGCCGGATCCACCGGCAGCCCGAGAATCGCCCGCGCGTGCAGCTCGAATTCCGACTGGCGCTGCGAGGCGAGCGTGACGAGGCCCGTATCGTGCGGCCGCGGGCTCACCTCGGAGAACCAGACGTCGTCGCCGCGCACGAACAGCTCGACGCCGAACATCCCGCGCCCGCCGAGCGCCTCGGTCACCTTGTGCGCGATCTCGCGCGACTTCGCGAGCGCTGCCGCGCGCATCGGCTGCGGCTGCCACGATTCGACATAGTCGCCCGCCACCTGCACGTGGCCGACCGGCTCGCAGAAGTAGGTACGCGTGTCGAGCGTCGCGGGGTCGATCGCGCGCACGGTCAGCTGCGTGATCTCGTAGTCGAAATCGACGAAGCCCTCGACGATCACGCGGCCGTGGTTCACGCGCCCGCCCGCCATCGCATGGTCCCACGCGGGTTTCACGTCGGCGTCGGTCTTCACGACCGACTGCCCCTTGCCCGACGACGACATCACGGGCTTCACGACGCACGGCATGCCGATCTTCGCGACGGCCGCGCTGAAGGCTTCGAACGAATCGGCGAACGCATACGGCGACGTCGGCAGGCCGAGTTCCTCGGCCGCGAGCCGGCGGATCCCTTCGCGATTCATCGTGAGCTGCGTCGCGCGCGCGGTCGGGATCACCTCGGCGAGGCCGGCCGCCTCGATCGCCGCGAGCGCGTCGGTGGCGATCGCCTCGATCTCGGGCACGATCAAATGCGGGCGCTCGGCCTCGACGATCGCCCGCAGCGCGGCCGGGTCCGTCATGTCGATCACGTGCGCGCGATGGGCGACCTGGTGGCCCGGCGCATCCTGATAACGATCGACCGCGACGACTTCGACGCCGAGGCGCTGCAACGCGATGATGACTTCCTTGCCGAGTTCGCCGGCGCCGAGCAGCATGACGCGCGTGGCCGAGGGTGAAAGCGGCGTACCGAGCCGCTGACCGATCTGCATGTGATTTCCCGCTGGTTCTGTTGGAGGACGAAAACGGCTTCGATGTTAACACGGGCATCCGGGCCGGTTTGGGCGGTTTGGTCGCGCCCACGCCGCGCCGCGCGATCCCGTGGGCGGGCTGCGAACGTTTTCACGCGCGAAGTGTCGGCTCGCCTGCCGCGGGGCGGGTGCGTTACTCTTACGCCTTGATCAGAATCCGAAGAGGAACGAGGCTCATGTCCCACCTGTCCGCGGCCGCACGCGCACGCACCGGCCTGCTTCGCCCGTTGCGCGCGCCGCTTTGCGCGCTGACGCTTGCCACGCTTCTCGCCGCCTGCGCGATGCCGACCCATCCCGATTCCGCCGCCCCCGCGCCCGACCCGTACAACCCGGCCGCCGTCCAGCTGCTCGACGACACCAGTTGGGAGCTCACCAGCTGGGTGAACACCGACGGCACGCCACGCGCGATCCCGCACGGCGACAACGGCGAACCGATCAAGCTCGCGCTGTCGACCGATTCGGGCATCCGGCGCGCGAGCGGGTTCTCCGGCTGCAACCGCTACATGGGCACCTACGCGATCAAGAACGGCGTGCTGAGCTTCGGCCCGCTCGCCGGCACGCGGATGGCCTGCCCAAACACGCTCGGCGGCCAGCTCGAAGCCGCCTACCTCGATGCGCTCGCCCACGTCGAGAAGACCGGCGTGCAGATGCGTGCGCCCCAGCAATTGCAGATCGTGACCCAGGCCGGCGCAACGCTGACGTTCACGCACCGGAGCCCCTGATGTACGGCGCGCGCGAAGGCCGACCGACCGCCTTCGCGTGGCGCGCCACGCGCACGCGCCAGCCGCGTGCGTCGCGCGGCGTGAATCGGAATCACGCCGCGTTAGAGTCTTGTTCGCCGGCCGGTTAAACTCGGCGGGTCGCGCCCCGCGCGCCCCGCCCCACTCCTGTTTCAAAGCATGCACACGGTTGTCTTCGGCTGGTTCGGCATCTCCGCCGTCTGGTTCCTCCTTCTCTTCTGGCGTCTCGTGCAGGCGATGCTGCCCGGTGGCGGCGGACTCGCCGGTCGCGGCTCGATTCGCCTGTGGCTCGGCTTCGCCGCGGTATTCGTCGCAAGTTGCACGCTGACGAGCCCGCTGTCGGGCCCCGACACGAACGCGCTCGGTCATGCGTTCTCGGCCGGCTTCGCCCACGTGCTCGGCCCGGTCGGCACGCCGGTCGCGATGGTCGTGCTGTTCTTCGCCGGCCTGCCGTGGCTGACCGGCATCGGCTGGCGGCAGTTCGCCGCATGGGTCGACACGTCGTTCGGCGTCAAGCTGTCGCGCGACGGCGGCGACGACGACGCGCGCGGAATCGCCGACCTGCCGCGCAGCGCGCTGCATCGCGACGACGACGTCGTGCAACCGACCACCGCGCACACCGTCAACTCGATGGCGCCGCGCCAGAACGGCCGGTATTCGCGCCCGACATTGTGGAAACCCGATCCGCAGGCACGACCGAAGCCGCGCAGCAAGACGCCCCCGCGCCCGCTTGCGGAACCCGTCGCGCCGTCGGGCTGGCTGAAGCCGACCGCCTCCCCGCGCACGCCGGTGCCGCCCGCCCCCATCCCGGCCAGCGCGATGCCGCCGCCGACCACCGGCAGCACCGCCAGCCTCGCGCGCGCCGCCGCGAACGCGCAAGTGCCGCGCCCCGCGCCCGCCCCGCTTCCGGTCGGATTCGAACCCGTCCGGCCGCGTCCGACCGCTGCGCGGCCGGCCACCGCTGCGCTGACGCAGACCGCGCCGCGCGCGACCGTCACGCCGCGACCGGCCGGCACGCAAGCGCAACGTCCGCCGGTGCGCCCGGTCGCGG